>NZ_DIHV01000134.1:0-14771 GCF_002420325.1 Marinobacter sp. UBA5687 | reverse complement strand
TGTCGGTATCGTTGGCGAACATCGCCTTGTACTGGTTCAGATCATCACGACCAGAGTGGATCACACCCTTACGGTCGAGCATGAAGATGTTCTCAGAGCGCATACCGCAGCTGATCAGCAACTTCATGCAGGCAATGGCGGCCGCACCGGCGCCCAGACATACCACCTTTGCCTCTTCAATTTTCTTGCCCTGCAGCTCAAGAGCATTGATCATGCCGGCCGCAGTTACGATAGCGGTACCGTGCTGGTCATCGTGGAAGATGGGCACGTTACACTTTTCAATCAGCGCACGCTCAATCTCGAAGCACTCCGGTGCTTTGATGTCCTCGAGGTTGATACCACCGAAGGTATCAGCGATGCGCTCAACAGTTTCAATAAACGCTTGCGGGCTTTCGGAATTAACCTCGATGTCGAAGACGTCAATTCCGGCAAAGCGCTTGAACAGTACGCCCTTGCCTTCCATAACCGGCTTGCTCGCCAAAGGGCCGAGATTACCCAGACCCAGGATAGCGGTACCGTCAGAAATCACGGCAACCAGGTTACCCTTGGCTGTGTATTTGTAAGCGTTCTCGGGGTCCTTCGCGATCTCGCGGACCGGTTCGGCAACCCCGGGGCTGTACGCCAGGGAAAGGTCGCGGGAAGTCTGGGTCGGCTTCGTAATTTCAACACTCAGCTTACCCGGCCGCGGTTTGGCGTGATATTCAAGGGCTGCTTCTTTCAGATCTTGAGACATTGCCACTGTTCCGTTTGTCACGTTTAAAGGTAAATCCCGCTGGGGCTCGCCCAACGGAGCGCGCCATTATGGCGCGCCCGACCCAAAACGACAAGCCGAAATCGAATATTTTGTGAACAGTCAATAGTGCATTTTGCGTATATAGCAAACTTTATTTTTCAATGGCGCACAAAAAAAGCGCCCGAAGGCGCTTTTTCAACATCCCGGTGCGGATCAGTCTTTCTTGCCACCGATACGGCTGCCGAAACGCTTCTGGAAGCGATCGATACGACCACCGGTGTCCATAACCTTCTGCTTGCCGGTGTAGAACGGGTGGCACTGGGAACATACGTCCAGCTGCAGATCGTGGCCGATGGTAGAACGGGTCTTGATCACATTACCGCAGGAACAGGTAGCGGTGATGTCTTCGTACTTCGGGTGAATACCTTCTTTCATGGCGAACCTCGTTAGGTCATGCCGCTACCTGATCACGGGGCATCTTTGCTGCCCAGGTGCCAGGCACCGCATGTTTGAATCAATTGAAAAGACCGTGCACAATCAAGCCCGGCCAGAAACAGACCGCGAATCTTACTGACAAACCCGACCACAGGCAAGTATCTTGGCCATCCGGAACAGTCCGGATACCATGCAACCAGCCTACTTTTGCCCGCTTTCAGGATACGCAGTTACCGTGACACGGCCCTCAACCGCTCGCATCGCCCTGAATCGCCCGCTCCGGCGACTCTTTGATTACCGAATCCCGGAGACCATGACCGTCTCCCCCGGGCAACGCGTGAAAGTACCCTTTGGCAGGCAAACCCTGACCGGCCTTGTGGTGAAAACCGGCGTGACACCACCAGACGGCATTACCCTCAAGCCCATCCTGGAAGTGCTGGAGCCGTGGCTCGCCTTACCCACAGCCACCTTCCAACTCCTTAGCTGGGCCAGCGACTACTATCAGCACCCCTTGGGTGAGTGCCTGTTCACCGCCCTGCCTCCCGCATTACGCCGAGGCCGGCCGTCACAGCAGAAACAGGATGAACACTGGCAAGGCACCCAAAACATCGCCCCACTGCCGGCCAACGCCCATCGACAGAAAGCCTTGCTGGAATCCATCCAGCGCGCACCCGGCATATCGACCGGCGAACTGGTTAAAGCCGGCTTCAACCGCCCTCAGATCAAAAGCCTTCGCGATAAAGGCCTCATCGAACTTAGCGATCCACAGCATCCGACTTCCAGCGAGAGCATCGTCACAGTAGACGGCCCCAGACTCTCACCCGCGCAACTGGCAGCGGCCAAAGAATTACCGCAGGTTACAGATCGCTTCAGTGCCACACTTCTTTATGGCATCACCGGGAGCGGCAAAACCGAGCTCTATCTTCATTACCTGACACAAAAACTGCAGGACGACCAACAGGCTCTGGTACTGGTTCCCGAAATCAACCTCACGCCCCAGACCCTCGAGCGCTTCAGGCGTTACTTCGGCAACCGGATTGTAGCCTGGCACTCGGCCCTGAACGACAGCGAACGCCTGGCTACCTGGCTGAGAATCCGACATGGGGAACCGGTTATTCTGATTGGCACCCGCTCCGCCGTCTTGCTGCCGTTCACGAATCTTCGCGCCATTGTTGTGGACGAAGAACACGACAACTCCTACAAGCAGGGCGAAGGGTTTCGCTATTCGGGGCGGGACGTTGCCGTCTATCGGGCTCACCTGAATCAGTGCCCCGTCATCCTGGGCTCAGCGACGCCTTCGCTGGAATCATGGCACAACGCCAGGCAAGGCAAATACCACCTTATCCGGCTGGAACAACGGGCTGGCAATGCCTCACCTCCGGAAGTGGAGTTGCTCGACATCCGCAGCCGCCCTCTGGAGGCCGGCCTTTCGCGCCCCACCCTGAACGCTATAAAGGAAACACTGGTACGAGGTGAGCAGGCACTGGTATTTGTGAACCGGCGGGGATTCGCCCCCATCATGATGTGCTTCGATTGTGGCCACATGGAGGAATGCCCGCGCTGCGATACCCGACTGACATACCATCGCCGGGACAGAGCCATGCGTTGCCATCACTGCGACTTCCAGATGGCCGCAAACCACAGCTGCCCCAAATGCCGGAGTGAAAATTTCAAACCCGTGGGCCAAGGCACAGAGCGCACCGAAGAAACCCTGGCCGAACAGTTTCCGGACACCCCCATTGTACGGGTAGACAGGGACAGCACCCAGCGCAAAGGGAGTATCCAGAATATACTGGCTCAGGTTAACAGCGGTGCCCCCTGCATACTGGTGGGCACCCAGATGCTCGCCAAGGGCCATGACTTTCCCAACGTGACCCTGGTTGCCGTCGTCAACGCCGATGGTGGCCTGTTCAGTGTCGATTTTCGGGCGCCGGAACAGATGGTGCAGACACTTTTGCAAGTGAGCGGCCGCGCTGGCCGGGGCGAAAAACCCGGCAAAGTGCTTATCCAGACCTGCCACAGCGACCACCCGCTGTTGAAGTCGCTCTGCCAGGGTAATTATGCCGCGCTGGCAGACCAACTTCTGACTGAACGCCAAACCGGCGCCCTGCCACCATTCCGCGCCATGGCCATACTCCGCGCGGAAGCCGACACCATGCAGGCAAGCCTGCAACTGTTAGACAGCATTAAACCAATGACGGCCGCGAACGGCATAGAAACCTGGGGGCCGCTACCGGCGGTAATTGCACGCAAAGCCGACCGACACCGGGCGCAGCTGATCCTGTGCAGTAACCACCGGCGCCAACTCAACCATCTGCTCACTCACATTTGCCAGTACCTGGACCAATGCAAACTGCCAGCGAGCACCAAATGGATTGTTGATGTTGACCCTCAGGAGACTGGCTGAAGATCATCATCCCGAATCGTGACACAGTCCATATTCTGCAATTCGTTACAATCTTTTTCAGAATTCACCATTCATACTCATTCAGTTTGAACTGACTGTGCTATGATTTTCAGCACTATAACCACTACTCTTGGATCAAAACCTGAGGTTGCGGTTCTCGTGCGGGAATGCGCAGGTTTATGGCTTTTGCTGTCGATGAAAACTGGAGAAACAAAATGGCATGGAAATTCCTTGCGCGTGCGGCCGCATTGTCGCTGAGCCTTTTGCTCATAGCTTGTGGAGGCGACAGTGGCTCCACCTCACTATCAGGTGTTGGTGGGGGTAGCGGAACTGGAGGTTCCACTACAAATCCTGATACAGCTCAAGTCGGCTCGGTCGAACTTGTTGCAAGCCCTGTCAGCCTGGACACATCAACAAACGCCCAATCTTCCATCACGGCTCGCGTCAAAGATGCGAATGGCGTCTTACTGGAAGGTGTGCCAGTCAGTTTTAGTGCAACAAATGGTGGAACACTCGCTGTATCTCAGGGCGAAACTGATGAAGCAGGTGTTGCCTCCGCCATACTGACAACGAATGGAGATCCGAGAAACCGGACCGTGACGGTAACAGCCCAAAGCGGCAGCTCCTCTGATTCGGTCAATATTTCCATTTCGGGCACATCCATCGCAATTGCCGGCCCGTCCTCTATTTCCCTCGGGGCCAGCACCGGACTCAGAGTCACTCTCGCTGACGCAGACGGCAACGGCATTCCAAACGAAACAGTGAACCTCACAACAAACTTGGGAACCCTGTCCGCTTCAACCCTTACAACCAGCTCCAACGGTGTTGTCGACGTACAGCTCAATAGCGGCTCAACCGGCGGAACAGCTTCGATAATCGCATCGGCATTCAGCGGATCGAGCACCGTTTCCGCTACGAAAAACATCGTTGTTGCGGGAGACAGGTTCGGTTTCACATCACCAGCCCCCAACACGGAGGTAGTCCTCAACACGCCGCAAACACTGACTATGGAATGGCTCGTTGATGGCAATCCAGTGGCAGATGGCACACAGATTCAATTCTCTGCCACTCGCGGGACGTTAGACCCTGCGAACGGTGTAGCAACTACAACGGGCGGCATGGCCAGCATCGATATCTCATCAGCAAATGCGGGCATCTCAACTGTCACAGCATCGGATCCGAGTTCTGGCCTGTCTTCAGACCTTACGTTCGAGTTTGTCGCCACCATCCCGGACGACATCAACCTTCAAGCGACAAAAACCCAACTTGACTTGGGCGAAACCTCAGAAATCATTGCGATCATCAGGGACGCAGAAAACAATCTCGTCAAAAACCAAGAGGTTACATTTAGCATCCTTGAAGACGGTAGTGGTGGCAGCCTGAACTCGAGTCGAGATATCACCGACTCCCAAGGGCGCGCCTCAACAATATACCAAGCCGGAGCTAATAGCAGCGGAAGAGATGGCGTAGTGATTCAGGCCACGGTTGCAGGAAGTATTGTAGATACGGTCACTCTAACTGTCGCTCGGCAAGCCCTGCGTCTTGCGATTGGAACAGGCAATGAGATCATTGAGCCGGACACTGTTCGTTACGTGAAAGATTACGTGGCTATCGTAACGGATGCGAATGGGGCGCCCGTCGAAAATGCAAATATTGAGCTCAGCGTTCTTCCCACCGGTTATCGTAAGGGGACATACGCCATTTCGACGGATGACAGTTGGGTAATTCCGCCAGGCCTTGAGTTCTGCGAAGCTGAGGACGCCAACCGAAATGGACAACTGGACACCGAGGACTCTAACGGGAACGATCTTCTGGATCCTGGCGAAGATTTAAACGGCAACGGCGTTCTGGATACGGAGGATACAAACGGCAGCGACAAGCTAGAGCCGACCAACTCGGCTACGACTAGCGCGGCTTCTGTCGTGTCCGCATCAGACGGCTCCGCTGATTTTTCACTGATTTATCCGCAAAGCCACTGCGGCTGGGTAAAAGTTGAACTCACCGCTACCGTTCGTGTAGACGGATCAGAAAGCATAGAATCCTCGGAATTCTATCTCTCTTGTTCAGCATCCGATTTGTCGAACGTCGACGTAGATCCTCCCGGCGGTGTGGAGGGATTGTACGGACGCGCCCAAGACTGCACAGTTGTGGACTAATTAAAATAGCCCCGCAAACGCGGGGCTTTTTTTTGAACGCGTTTGAGTAAGCTTCACCTTTCCGCGATAATAGCGCCCTTCTGTGTTCAAAGGGCCTCCTGCCCCGAATTCAATTCTCCTGTAGACCGAGTCATTCGACAGCATGAAAGAGACCGTATCCGAGCTTCTCCAGTCTGCACTGGCGACCCTGCAATCTGACGGCACACTGCCGGCAGACCAGAGCTTCACTCCTCAGGTGGGCAACACCAAAGACAAGTCCCACGGGGACTATGCCTGTAACATTGCCCTGGTGGCCTCCAAAGCCGCCGGCTGCCCGCCTCGCAAGCTGGCCGAAGCCCTGGTGGCGGCATTGCCAGAGAGCTCCGCCGTGGAGAAAGTGGAGATTGCCGGGCCGGGGTTTATCAATTTTTTCATGAGCACCGCCAGCGCCTTCGGCATTGTGAACACTATCCTGGACGAAGCGCAGCAGTTCGGCCGCAACAACTCCGGTAACGGCGAAAAGGTTCAGGTGGAGTTTGTGTCTGCCAACCCCACCGGCCCTCTGCACGTGGGTCACGGACGGGGCGCCGCCATTGGCGATTGCCTGTGCCGCTTGCTGGAAGCCAACGGTTACAACGTTACCCGGGAGTTTTACTACAACGACGCCGGAGCCCAGATCAACAATCTGGCCCTTTCGGTGCAGTCCCGCGTTAAGGGCCTGACGCCGGAAGATGAAAGCTGGCCGGAAGATGGCTACCGGGGCGATTACATCGTCGATGTGGCAAACGCCTACCTTGCTGGCGAAACCGTGGTGGCCGATGACCGCGAGGTAACCGCAAAAGCCGATCCGGAAGACCGGGATGCCATCCGGGAATTCGCCGTCGCCTACCTGCGCCGTGAGCAGGACCTGGACCTGAAAGCCTTCGGGGTTCAGTTCGATGTGTATTTCCTGGAATCCTCTCTGTACGAGGATGGCAAGGTGGAAGCCACCGTTGAGCGCCTCAAGGCCAACGGTTACACCTATGAGCAGGATGGCGCCATGTGGCTGAAAACCACCGAGTTCGGCGACGACAAAGACAGGGTGATGCGCAAGAAAGACGGCGGCTACACCTACTTCCTGCCCGATGTCGCCTACCACCTGGACAAGTGGCAGCGCGGTTTTACCACCGTAATTAACGAGCAGGGCGCTGACCACCACTCCACCGTAACCCGTGTTCGCGCGGGACTGCAGGCCCTGAAGGCAGATATCCCCCAGGGATGGCCGGATTACGTTCTGCACCAGATGGTGATGGTGACCCGCTCTGGCCAGGAAGTAAAAATCTCCAAGCGCGCAGGCAGCTACGTTACCGTGCGGGATCTGATCGACGAAGTGGGCCGAGATGCCACCCGCTTCTTCCTGGCGGCGCGTCGCGTGGATTCCCAGTTGACTTTCGATATCGACCTGGCGCGCTCCCAGACCAATGAAAACCCGGTGTATTACATCCAATATGCCCATGCCCGGATTTGCAGCGTGCTGCGCAAGCTGGCCGCCGAGGGCGTACAGCGTGGCATGAACGAATGCGTCGGCGACCTGAGCCTGCTGACTCTGGATGAAGAAAAAGAGCTGGCCAACCAGTTGGCGAAGTATCCGGAACTGATTGCCAACTCTGCCGCGCAGCGCGAGCCGCATCACCTCACCCATTACCTGCGTGAGCTGGCGGGCCAGTTCCATACTTACTACAACGCCCACAAGGTGCTGATTGAAGATACCGCCCTGCGGGACGCAAGAGTCAGCCTGTACCTGGCCGTGCGCCAGGTGATTGCCAACGGCCTGGACCTGCTCGGCGTAAGCGCACCAGAGGAGATGTAATCAGGCCATGGCCAGAGATTACGCCAGGAAAGATCGCCCTGCGGGCAAAGGGGCCGCCGCCAGCAAGCCTGCGGCCAGGCCCCGCAAGCCGTCCAAACCCCAAAAGAGTGCACCATCACACTCACAGCATGGCGCGTTGTCTATGAAAACCATCCTGTCTCTGGCCGCCGTGGGTGGCTTCATCGGCTTTATCGTCTACCTGAACACCTTGCCCGGCGGGCCGGAAACGGCCGGGCAAACCCCGATTCAGGAGCAAACCCCGGTAGCGCCCAAGCAACCCGCCAACACCACGGCTAAACAGGATGGCCGGCCGAAAGAGCAGAACTTCCGGTTCTATGAAATGCTGCCGGAATCCGAGGTCGTTCCGCCCAAAGTGGAAGAATATACCCCGGGCCCGGCCATGCAGGAGTTCGATTATGTCGTACAGTCTGGCTCGTTCAGGAGTAAGGAAGACGCCGAGCGACAGCGCGCACAGATCGCCTTCCAGGGACTCAGGGCTCATGTACAGCGTATTGATCTCGACAATGGAAGTGTCTGGTACCGCGTAAATGTGGGACCATTCAACTCACGCAGCCAGATGAACTCGGCGGTCGACAAGCTGGTTACTATCAATATCCAGCCTCTGGTGCGGAAGATCCCGAAAGAAGGCTGAACTTTGTTCAGCCACCTCCCCTGCTCTTGAAATCCCGCCCAGTGCCTCCATAAAGCCAAAATACAAATTCAAACAGGCAACTGGAGCGCCAATGACCACGATAGTTTCCGTACGCCGGGAGAATGAAGTCGCCATGGGCGGTGACGGCCAGGTATCCCTCGGCAACACCGTTATGAAAGGCAATGCCCGAAAGGTACGCCGCCTGTACAACGGCCAGGTAATCGCTGGTTTTGCCGGTGGCACCGCCGATGCCTTCACCTTGTTCGAGCGATTCGAGGCCCAGCTGGAAAAACACCAGGGCAATCTCACCCGTGCCGCTGTAGAGCTGGCCAAAGACTGGCGCACGGACCGAGCCCTGCGCAAACTGGAAGCCCTGCTGGCCGTTGCGGACAAAACCGCTTCCCTGATCATTACCGGCAACGGCGACGTAATCGAGCCGGAGCAGGGGCTGATCGCTATCGGCTCAGGCGGGCCGTTTGCCCAGGCCGCAGCCCGGGCGCTGCTGGAAAACACCGAGCTCGGCGCCCACGAAATCGCCGAGAAGGCGCTCGAAATTGCCGGCGATATCTGCATTTACACCAATCAGAACCGCACTCTGGAAGTGCTGCCCATTAAAGACTGACGACCGGAGCGACCATGTCTGCAATGACTCCCCGAGAGATTGTCCACGAACTGAACAAACACATCGTGGGCCAGGAAGAAGCAAAACGCGCCGTCGCCATTGCCCTGCGTAACCGTTGGCGCCGCATGCAACTGGACAGCAGTCTGCGGGATGAAATTACCCCGAAAAACATCCTGATGATCGGCCCCACCGGCGTCGGCAAAACGGAGATCGCCCGCCGGCTGGCCAAACTGGCGGATGCTCCCTTTCTGAAAGTGGAAGCCACCAAATTTACCGAAGTGGGCTATGTAGGCCGGGATGTTGAGTCCATCATCCGCGACCTGGCCGACATGGCGGTGAAAATGCTGCGCGAACAGGAAATGAAGCGGCATGAACACCGTGCACTGGATGCCGCCGAAGACCGCATTCTGGATGCCCTGCTGCCGCCCCCCAGGGATTTTAACGAAGACAGCCAGCGCACCAATGCGGACTCCTCAACCCGACAGCTTTTCCGCAAGAAACTGAGAGAAGGCGAGCTGGACGACAAGGAAATCGAGATCGATTTGCGCAGCAGTGGAGCCGGCGTGGAGATCATGGCACCTCCGGGTATGGAAGAGATGACCTCTCAACTGCAGAGCATGTTCTCCAACCTGTCTTCGGACAAACGCAAAACCCGCAAGATGAAAGTGGCGGATGCCATGAAGCGGGTGAAGGACGAAGAAGCCGCCAAGCTGGTGAATGAGGAAGAGATCAAGCAGAAGGCCATTCAGGCGGTTGAGCAGAACGGGATTGTCTTTATCGATGAGATCGACAAGGTTGCCAAACGCTCGGAAAACACCTCCTCGGATGTGTCCCGGGAAGGCGTTCAGCGCGACTTGTTGCCTCTGATTGAAGGCAGCACCGTAAGCACCAAATACGGTTCCATTCGGACTGACCACATTCTGTTCATTGCCTCTGGCGCCTTCCACCTGTCCAAGCCCTCTGACCTGATTCCGGAACTGCAGGGCCGCCTGCCGATTCGCGTGGAGCTGCAGGCGCTGACGCCGGACGACTTCAAGCGCATTCTGACCGAACCGGATGCCTCGCTGGTGCAGCAGTATGAAGCGCTGATGGGCACCGAAGGTGTGAAACTGACCTTCGCCGACGATGCCATCGCCCGCATTGCGGAAGTGGCTTACAAGGTGAACGAAACCACCGAGAATATCGGTGCGCGCCGCCTGCATACCGTGCTTGAGCGCTTGCTGGAAAGTCTGTCCTACGACGCTGGCGACCAGGTCACCGATACCTTTGAGGTGACCGCGGACTACGTTGACGAGAAGCTCGGCGAGCTGTCTGAAGACGAAGACCTGAGCCGCTACATTCTCTGATTCGCGGTTTCCTGAAATGCCAACAAAAAAGCCGGAGGGGATGACCTCTCCGGCTTTTTCATGCCCGTATCGGCAACATCAGTACTTATTCTGCCTTTGAGAACAGGTGCGTGACGGTACTGAAGCCGCTCGCAATCCGGTTCTTCTCGCCCTGCTTCTTGCGACCTTTGGCCACATACAGGGGCAGCATTTCACCATACAGGCTGGTACTGATGGTTCTCTGCTCATCCTCAAGACGATCCCGGCGCAGCGTAATGCCGTACTTGCGCAGTTTGGGCTCCAATTCATCTGCCCGCCGGAGCAGATCTCGGCGGGTCATCTGATAGGCGTGCTCACACACCATCCGGCGACTCTGGAAGCTGAACACATTTGAGAAAAACAGCTTGGCATCATCCCGGGTAGGTTCAAACAGCAGTATGTCCTTATCCGGATAATCACGGGTATATTGAGCAATACCCGACTGCATACGGGAATAAACCATGGTCCGGAACATCTGGGACAACAGATTCGGCATTCCGGAACGGGTGAGCTCTCCCGGCTTCATGGTCCCCGCGCGCACCGCAGCACTGGCATCGATGGGCACCTGGGGATTGACCGCCAACACCAGATCCGCGCCATCTTCAAAAGCGACCGAGGCATGCAACCCCTTTCGCAGCGTACCGTCCACGTAAAAACGACCATCAATCTCGACCGGCACGTACAGCCCCGGAGATGAAGTACTGGCTTGAACCGCCCGGGATATGGGGACATGATCGTACCCGGGCGCACCAAAGCAGACCGCTTCCGTGCTCTCCACGTCTGCAGCAACCACATACAGACTGCGCTTGAGCTGACGAAAATCATTCGTGCGGCCAAGCATGGTGAAGGCGCGCTTCAGGTACTCGTGCAACCCCTCGTTATCGAAAAGTCCGGCCGGTGCCGCCTGGGCCAGAATGGTCATGGCTTCCAGCAGGCTCTGGTCGTAAGGGTTGTTCACAAACCGGCTGACCGCCGTTGAAAGCAAGCCCGGAACGGCGAGCAGCCGGCGCCCGATCTCACGCAAAGCCGGACGATAGAAAACCTCAGGGTGAAACGGGTGAACCTCAGCTTCGTTCCTTACGAAGATGCGGCAAAGCTGGGCTGTGGTCATCTGGTTTGCCAGATTGGCAACCACAAAAGAGCCGGCATTTACGCCGACATAGACATCGATATTATTGAAATCCAGACCATCCAGGGCTTCGTCCAGAGCCCGCAGGGCACCGATCTCGTAAATACCACCCAGAGGCCCGCCGCCGCCAAGGGCGAGGCCAATTCTCGGTGCTGGCTTGAGCTCGGTCGCTGTCTTCATTGCCTGTCCTTATCGGATACTGCTGCAGGATTTCAGTTATCCAACAACCTAACAAGGGAATTTAGAGTGCGCACACTATAACCCTCACAATGCTCAGGAAACGGCCTGTTCTGCCAGCGCTGCCGACGAGGTACGGGCTGGACGCAAGTAGCGACCAAAACCGGCATTGCGTAACGCCAGATCAACACAGCTCTTGATGACATGGGGCGAATCCAGCAACAGCACATCCTCCAACAGTTGGATGGCCCATTCCCGTCCCACGCTGCGGATCACGGATTTCACTTTCGGCAGACTCGCTGCGTTCATCGACAGGGAATCATAGCCCATGGCCATCAGTAACAGCGCGCCGCCCGGATCACCCGCCAGTTCGCCACAGATACCCACTGGCTTGCCCACCGAATGGGCATCCTGAGCCACCCGCACCAGCGCCTGCAGCACCGCCGGATGATAGGAGTGATACAGCTGCGCCACCCTCGGGTTATTGCGATCTACCGCCAACAGGTATTGAGTCAGATCGTTGGAGCCCACGGACAGGAAATCCACCCGCTCCGCCAGCTCACGAATCTGGTAAACCGCGGCCGGGATTTCCACCATCACACCCACCTTGGGCATATGGATGTCGTACCCTTCTTCACGAACTTCGTGATAGACCCGATAGATCAGGTGCAGGGACTCCTCCACCTCCGAAATATTGCTGATCATCGGCAACATGATCTGCAGGTTGTTCAGACCCTCACTGGCCTTGAGCATGGCCCGCACCTGTACCAGGAAGATCTCAGGATGGTCCAGCGTTACCCGGATACCGCGCCAGCCGAGGAACGGGTTTTCTTCCTGTATGGGAAAATAGGTCAGTGCCTTGTCACCGCCAATATCGAGGGTTCGCATGGTCACCGGATTGGGAGCAAAGGCCTCCAGCTGTTCCCGGTAGTATTCCCGCTGCTCCTGCTCTGACGGGAAGCGATCCTTGATCATGAACGGCACTTCGGTGCGGTACAGGCCAATGCCCTCGGCACCATGGGAAAGAGAGCGCACCACGTCGGTCATCAAACCGGTATTCACCAGCAGCGAGACCCGATGACCATCAGTGGTCTCACAGGGCTTGTCACGCAGCGCTTCAAGGCCCCGAACCAGTTCGTCTTCTTCGTCGCAGATGGCCTGGAAAAAGGCTCTAAGATCCGCCGAGGGAGACGCGAAAATCTGCCCTTCGAAACCATCTACCACCAGTTCCCGGCTATCGAGCTGGTTAACCGGGATGTCTACCAGCCCCATCACCGTGGGCACACCCATAGCCCTGGCCAGGATGGCAACATGGGAGTTGCTCGATCCCTTAACCGAGACCAGTCCAACCAATTGACCTTTGGGCACTTCACCGAGCATGGCCGGCGTCAGCTCTTCACTCACCAGCACGGTGCGCTCGGGATACTCCAGATGCTTCTGCTCACCTTCCTGCAGGTGTGAGAGTAATCGGCGGCCCAGATCACGGATGTCGACTGCGCGTTCTTGCAGGTACAGGTCGTCCATCATCTCGAAATGACGAACATACTGCTGAACCACCTGTTTCAAGGCACCCTGAGCCCAGACGCCTTCCCGGATTCGATTCGCCACCTCACCCGGTAGCGCCTCATCTCCCAGCATCCGCAGGTAAACATCGAACAACGCCTGCTCTTCCGGCCGGAGCTGGGAAGCAAGGCGGTTGGCAACGCGCTCGATATCTTCCCGCACCGCCGAAACAGCTGAACGAAAGAGTTCCAGCTCCTGATCGATGTCTTCGGTCGGCTTTTCCGGAACCACGTCCAGATCGGCGGCAGGATAAACCACCACGCCCGTTCCAATGGCGACACCCGGCGCTCCGGGAACGCCGCTGAAACTGACATCGCGCGCTTCCTCACCCGTCAGCGACAAACCACTGATGGCCCCTGTCGCCTCGCTGTGGGCAATCACACCTGCCAATTGAGCTGAAACTGTGACCAGAAAAGCTTCTTCACCTTCATCGAAGCAACGGGAACTCTCCCGCTGCTGAACCACCAGCACGCCCAGTACCCGGCGATGGTGAATGATCGGCACCCCCAGAAACGAGCGAAAGCGCTCCTCACCGGTTTCCGGGAAGTAACGGTAGCGCGGGTGGGATGGTGCATCCTCAAGATTGATGGGTTCCTCACGGGAACCGACAAGCCCCACCAGACCCTCGGAGTAGGCCAGGCTGACCTGACCCACGGAGTCTTTGTACAGGCCTTCGGTGGCCATCAGGATATAGCGATTGGAGGCGGGATCCAGCAGATAAACCGAGCAGACCTCTGTGCCCATGGCCTTTTGCACCCGCGATACAATGATTTCCAACGCCTCCTGGAGATCGCGGGCGCTGTTTACCTCTTGTACAAGACTTCGCAGGATGCTCAGCATGGAGTCAGTCCGTCATTTCTGATGTTCCTTCATACGCCGTGGGTTCTCGGCCCGGTGCCACTGCTCCATGTTATGAAACAGTCTTGGGGCCAGCTCCCTCAACGCGCGTCTGTATACTTCTCGTTTAAATGAAACCACCTGCCCCAACGGATACCAGTAGCTCACCCACTGCCAGCCGTCGAATTCCGGTGAATCCGTGCCATCCACGCGTACGTGCGCGTCTGGCGATAACATCCTCAGCAGGAACCATTTCTGTTTTTGCCCCACGCATACGGGGTGCGAGTTATGGCGTACCATCCTCCTCGGAAGCCGGTAACGCAGCCAGCCTCGGGTGCAGCTGATGATTTCCACATCGCTGGCACACAGGCCGATTTCCTCTCCAAGCTCCCGGTAGAGTGCATCCTCGGGGGTTTCGTTGTGCTTGATCCCACCCTGAGGAAACTGCCAGGAGTCCTGCCCTATTCGCCTTGCCCAGAGAACTTCTCCCCTGTGGTTGGCCAGAATGATTCCGACGTTGGGTCTGAAACCGTCTGAGTCGATCACGGCACAGTCCTCGTAGTAGTCGGCTGCCGGTTATTTTTTAACCGGCGAAAATTGTCCAAGTTGCTCTCATTCTTACAGAAACCCAAGACTTCGGCAAACGGAGCTGTTGGCGGCACGTTACTGGCGTGCCGTGGTAGACTGTCGCCTTTGCCATAAGGCCTGTACGGATGGGAGGGGAAGGCTTGACGCTCGCGATTTTTGATCTGGATAACACTTTGCTGGCCGGGGACAGCGACCATGCATGGGGCGAATTCCTGGTGGAAGAGGGCATGGTGGATGCGGAGGAGTACAAGCGGGCCAACGACCGCTTCTATCAGGAATA
>NZ_DIHV01000153.1:0-50361 GCF_002420325.1 Marinobacter sp. UBA5687 | reverse complement strand
GTCATCGTCAGGCTCCTAAATAAACAAGCCCCAGCATCCTTGATGCTGGGGCTTTTTTATTTCTGCCTTTATGGTCACTATCGACCGATTAATTCAATAACGCCGCCAACAATGCTATGCAGCAAACTGAATTGTTCATCGGTGCGCGCAATATACTCGTCCAGAACCCCTCCCTGCCATGTCACAAGCCAAACCAGTGCCACCAAACCCGCAATGGATAAGCCGCCCAGCCAGCGCATTTGCCGTTGTTGCTGGTCTAACTTCTGAACCTGTTGTAGCTGACATTCGGTAAAGGCAGCGCGCAACTCACGGATTTCTTCCTCCAGCTCTTCATAGGCAATTTCCAGCGTAGACAGGCGCCCGGTCATGCCCCGGGAGTTCTGTTCCGTTGCTTCCAACCCGTGATGTCCTCCTTCCTCAACGGCCAGGCGGATGGCTTCACTTTGTTCCTGATCAGGCACGTTAGACAGAATGATATCCAGAGTTCGCATCAGCTGGTCCCGGTCAACCTGCTTGCGAATGACACCGGCAGCACCGAGGGCTCTGGCTTCCTGTAGGTAACGTTCTGCGTTCTGGGAGGTATACATGAATACCGGGATGTCCCGCGTCTCCGGCTGCTGCTTGAGTCTCTCCAGTGCCTGAAAGCCATTCATGCCCGGGAGGAGATGATCAAGGAAGATAAGGTCGAAATGTTCCTGCTGAAGCAGGGGGAAGGCCTGCTCCGCAGTGGCAACCCCTTTGGTGGAGATATCCGCTCGTTCAAGCAGCCGGGACAACAGAATACGGGCCGTTGACGAGTCTTCGATGATCAGTGCGTGCCCTCGCGGCATGAGAGAGCTCCTCCCTGGAAGTGACAGACGTTGTTACGCCGTGATGAATCAGTCCGAAAGACTCGGGCACTATAAGTGCAGCTCAGAAAATATGCAGTGGGTAGGCGGGCCCGGGTTCCGTTTTTGAGACTCCTATTTCATTTTTGCGTCAGGGCAGCCAGATTTCGAATACACCCCCACCCAGGCTGCCGCCGTTGTGCAGTTTGATGGAGCCGGTTCGCTCGCCTTCGCTATGCAGTGCGGCCACAGACGAGGCGAAGAACAGCCCCAGGCTGGTACTGCCGGTATTGAAGTCCAGCGACTTGAAACTCAGGGTACCAGTATGTTGCATGCTTTCCGGGTAGCCCTGGCCATCATCTTCAACCCCCAGCACCAGATAACCGTCTTCTTCGCGCGCAATAAGCCGTATCTGGCTTTTGGTATAACGGATGGCGTTGTTGATGGTGTTGTTGAGTACACCGGTCAACAGGTCCTCGTCGAAAAAACCATTGATGTCATCTGCGGCAATTGAATATTTGAGCCCGAGTCCCTGCAACAAAGGGATGTGCCTGGCGAGGTGCTCCTCCAGGAAATCTGGCACAAAATGCTCGTCAATGTGCGCAGAGAGATTGTTTTCTCCCAGGCGATAGATACCCAGTAACTGAACCAGATCGTTATGCATACGCTCGGCTTCGTACTGGAGCATGTTGAATTTGTCGGAGCCAGCAAGGGATTGCTCATGTTCACCACGAAGTTCGTCGAGGCTGTTCAGTAACATGCCGAGAGAATTTTTCATGTCGTGCACGGCAGAGGCCAGCACCATCGAAAAGTCGATGTTTGGGTCGGTCATGCGGTCAGTCCTTTCAGTTTTCGGGTGAGGGCCAGGTATCGACGGTGTTGACGATGCTGCTCCGGCAGCTTGCTCAGACGGTCCAGGCGCTGTTGGCAGGCAGCCAGTAACGCCGGCTCCGGGTTCTGGTCATATTGCTTCATCAACACCTGAACCAGGTTCAGGTTCAGGGCAGCATGGTCCGGAACGATCGCCAGGGCTTTGTTGAAGGCTTCCACTGCAGCGTCGAGGTCGCCTGCCTCAAACGCTTTGATGCCATCCCGGTTCATGCTGCGTGCTTCCAGTTTTTGACGGAAGCCAACGGGCTCGTCCAGAAGGTTTTCAATTTTCTGCAAGGTGTCCGGGTCGTTATCAAATCGTGAGGCCAGATCGCCGAGGATTCTTTTGGCCTGATCTTCCCGGCCCATCCGGAACAGGGTTTTTGCGAAATCCAGCCCCATATCGGCCGGGAGTTCCTCCAGGCTTTCGAGCTCCGAGCTGACCGCGGTAAGAATCTTCTCGGCCTCCCGGTGGCGGCCCTGGCCGGCATGGAGACGGCACTGCACGATACGGCTTTTGAGCCCGATGGTTTCATCGTTGTCGAAGCGTTTCTCCATTTTCGTAAGCACAGAGAGGGCTTCTGACGAGCGCGCCGCGCCTTCTTCGTCCAGATCGCCCTCGCTCAGATCGGACAGGCTCTGGGCGAGCGACAGGTAATGCTCTGCATTGTCGTGTATGGAATAGGTGCCCAGAGACACCGTCTGTCGCCACGCCTGGGAGGCGGTGTCAATATCCTGGTTTGCGCCGGCCAGTTCAGCGAGATGCTTCTGGCGGAGCAGAGCGTTGGGGGAATGTTCAGCCGCTTTCTCAAGAACCTGTTGGGCCTGGGCCGATCGTCCCTGTTTCTGAAGGCCTTCGGCCAGCAGGTCGTAGGCTTCCATATAGTCCGGGTGTTTTTCAATCAGAGCCTTGAGGCCGTCGACGGCCTGATCAAAGTTCCGGTTGGCCAGCAACACCTTGCACCGGCCTAGCCGGGCCCAGGACAGCTCCCGCTGATTTAGAACATCATCGTAGACCTTCTGGGCGTGGGCCAGGTCGCCGACCATGAAGTAGAGTTCCCCGAGTGTCTTCATCAGCCAGGTTTTGTAGCGGGGCTGTTTGGGCAGGGTTTGCAGGCAAAGACTGATGGCTTCCGGGTAGTTTTCCCGGTCGATCTCCCGGGTGATGGGGAGCAGGGCATTGCGCTGTTTGATCAGGCTGCCCAGACGTTGCTCCAGCATGGCACGGTTAATGGGCTTTGTCAGATAGCCGTCAGGCTGATATTCCCGTGCCCCCATGACCATTTCCTTGGAGGTTTCCGCGGTTACCATCAGGAACAGCGATGACCGTTTGAGGAGTTTCTTGTGCCTCAGCTCTTCCAGTACGTGCTGGCCGTTTTTGCCTTCCCCCAGATTGTAGTCGCACAGCACGACATCTACGTGATTGTAGGTACAGTACTGGATGGCGGGCGTGGCGTGAGCAACCAGTTCAATCTTGTCGGCACCACAACTGCGGAGCATCTGCCGCATGGATAGCCGAAAGTTCTCGAAATCGTCGACAACAAGAAAAGTAAGCTTGCCAAACGGATTTACTGCGTCTTTCCGGTCGGATGGATTCATGGCCGCTTCTGTTTAAGTAGTTTGTTTACGAGCGCTCGCAGGGCTGCAGGCTTCACTGGCTTGTACAGTACCTGGTAGCCCCGGTTGCCTGCGTCGTCACGTACCTCCGGCGCCATATAGCCGGTAATGAGGATGCCGGGAATATCGCTTCCCAGATGTTCCCTTATGCTGTCCATGGCATCCAGTCCATTGCGGTTATCATCCAACTGATAATCAGCAAGTATAATATCGGGCCTGCGTCCGTCCAGTTTGTCCAGGGCATCGTCCAGGCTTTCGGCGGCAGTGACATCACACTGCCAGTTGCCCAGCAACGCGACCATGCCTTGCAGAATGGCTGCGTCATTGTCGATGCACAGAACGTGAAGGCCCCCGAGATTGGATACCCGTCTTGAACTGCTGCCGCTTTTCTGCGAATCCAGCCGGCTTTGATCGGCCGGGGCGACCGGAACCGTGATCCCGAATACGCTGCCTTTGCCCTGGATGGAGTGCACGGTGACGGGGTGGTTAAGCATGCCGCTGATACGATCAACAATGGCCAGGCCAAGCCCCAGCCCCTTCTTGTCGCGACCATGCTGGAATCGGCGAAACTCCTCAAAGATGTGATTAAGCTGGTCATCTGACATACCCGGTCCGGTGTCCCAGACTTCAATGCGCAGATAGCCTTTCAGGCGTCGGCAGCCCATCAGAATCTTGCCGCTTGCGGTGTAGCGGATGGCATTGGAAAGGAAGTTCTGTACCACACGACGCAGAAGTTTCGCATCGGAACGGACCCAGGCGGTACTGGGGACTACATGCAGTTCCAGCCCCTGATCCTTGGCGATGGCTGAAAACTCGGTGGCCAGATGCCTGAGCAGCTCGTTGACTGGAAACACGCCGATATCCGGCTCAAGTGCCCCGGCATCAAGCTTTGAAATGTCCAGCAGTGTACTGATGATCTCCTCAGCCGCGCCCAGCGAGCTGTCGATGTGGTCTACCAGATCCCGGGTTTCGCCCTCGTTCACTTTGCCGGACAACGCGGAGGTAAAGAGTCTTGCTGCGTTCAGGGGTTGCAGCAGGTCGTGGCTTGCAGAGGCAAGGAAGCGGGTTTTACTCTGGTTCGCCTGCTCGGCTACCGACTTGGCCTTGAGCATCTGCTCATTGATCACCTGCAGTTCCTGGGTGCGCTCCCGGACCCTTTGCTCCAGATAGATGTTGGTTTCCTTCAGGGCCTGCTCGGTCCTGCGCATGGCGGTAATGTCCTGGAATGTGGTGACATAGCCGCCGCCTGGAATCGGACTGCCATCCACCCGGACGACCGTGCCATCGGGGCGCTGACGCTCGTAAGACATGGGTTTGCCTTCACGCATGCTGTTACAGCGGTTCTCGACGATGTCGTCAATTCGACGGGCAGACAGGTTGGCGTTGGTGAGGTTATAGCGCATCAGGTCTTCAACCGGCCGGCCAACCCGGACAAAGCCCTTGGGATAGTTGAACAGCTCGAGATAGCGATGGTTCCAGACGACAAGTTGCTGCTGATGGTTGACCACGGACACGCCCAGGCTGATGTTCTCGATGGCAGACTGCAGTAACTCCCGGCTGAAGGTCATGGCCTGGGAGGCTTCATCGACAATGCTGACCACGTCCTCGATCTGCATATCGCGGCCAGTCAGGGTCGACTCCAGAACCACGCGGGCCGTGGAGGCTCCAATCACCGATGCCAGCTGGCGCTCTATGTACTTCATCAGGTGGGTGGAAGCTGGCCGCTGAGGATAGAGCCGGATGGCATTACGTCGTTCGTAATTCCTGAAAATGCTTTCGGAACGTTCTTCCCCCATGAACCGGTCGGTCAGGGCCTGCAGGTCGGAGGTAAGAATCTCACCCTGCCAGCTCTGGTGCTGGGCATTCTCGGCTTTGGGCTGCGCATCGTGGAAGAACGCGGCAATCTGAATCTTCTCCCGAATACGTTGCCGGGTAATCAGGGAGAGCAGAATATAGGCCCCGGTGTTTACCCCCAGACTCCAAAGAATGCCATGGCTAATCTGATCCAGGTCGGAACCGAACAGGGCTGTTGGTCGGGTCCAGTTCCAGCCAAACAGGCCGTGCTCAATCAGGGTATCCGCAACCCACCCGGTGGACACCAGCGCGGGCAACAGCAAGGTGTAACACCACATCAGGAAGCCCAGCCCAAGGCCCCAGGCAGCTCCGGTGAAGTTACCCTGGCGCCAGAGAATACCGCCTACGAGCGCGGGACCAAACTGGGCCGCTGCGGCAAAGGACAGTAAGCCAAACGCCGTCAGGCTGTAGTCTTCGCCAGCCATGCGGTAGAAGCCGTAGGCGGTCAGCAGTACTACAAAGATGGCAACCCGCCGGATCGTCAGCAGCAGGAAGCTGAGATCAGTTCGTCGGTTCATGCCTGGTCGGAAGAACTTGAGCAGGCCTGGCATGATGATTTCATTACTTACCATGGTGGCTATGGCGACGGAACAGACAATCACCATGGCGGCCGCCGCTGATCCACCGCCCAGAAACGCCAGTACGGCAAGCCAGTGTTCCCCTGCCATGATCGGCAGTTGCAGGATGACGATGTCCGGATCGCTGCCCGCCAGGTGAGTGCTCAACAGTCCGGCGGCGGCAATAGGAATGACGAATGCGCTGGCGATGATCAGATAGATCGGCATCGCCCAGCGAGCGACCTCAAAATCCCGGTGATCGGTGTTCTCCACCACCATCACGTGAAATTGCCGTGGCAGGCAGATGATGGCCAGCATGGCAACCAGCGTCTGTGTGAGGAACGCAGGGGCTTCCAGCGACTCTGTGGTAAGCGTGCCCATCAGGTCAGCTTCGCGGACTCGGGTAAACAGGTCCCCGAAGCCATCGTACAGCCCGTAGCCAACAAACAGCCCCACCGCCACAAAGGCGATGAGCTTGATCAGTGATTCAAAGGCAACGGCCTGGATCATGCCCCGATGATGTTCTGTGGACTCCAGGTGCCGTGTTCCGAACAGCACGGTAAAGACCGCCAGAGCCAGGGTGATGTACCAGGCAGAGTCGTTCCAGGCCGCTGTACTCAATTCCTGATAACTGTCACCGGTGCCCGAGAGGACATTAAACCCCAGGGCAATGGCTTTGAGCTGAAGGGCAATGTAGGGAACGCTGCCGATCAGGGCAAAGATGGCCACCATGGCCGCCAGCACCTGGGATTTGCCGTAACGCGAGGCAATAAAGTCGGCAATGGAGGTGCTGTTGTTGCGTTTACTGATGTAGATGATGCGCCGGAGCAGCGGCGCAAAGAAAACGAATACCAGTAACGGGCCCAGGTAGATGGGGAGAAATGCCAGACCTTCCTGGGTGGCCCGACCAACTGCGCCATAGAAGGTCCATGACGTGAAATAGACGGCCAGGGACAAACCGTAAATATGGGTTCTGGCCAGACGGCGCTTGTAGAGCCCCGGGTGCCGGTCACCTGCCCAGGCGATCAGGAACAGCAGTGAAATGTAAGTGATCGATATAAGGACAAGCAGCCAGGCGCTAATCATGGGGTCTTGTTATCCGCTCCTGTGGTCTCAGCTTCTGCAAATGATGGTATAGAGTGGATCGTCGCTCTCCAGCAACTTCATGTTATCTACTCTCGGCGCCCCGTCGGAACCCAGTGGTACCAGCTCCCGGCTGCCACAGTTAATGAGATGAATCCGGTGCGAAACCGCATCGGTGACCGTCTGCTCGAAACGATAAAGGGTGAAGCGAACAATGTTCTGATCACCGGTATCACGGCTGATACTTTCCTTGTCGACCGCAGAGAATGAGGTCACGTAGGGAAACACAAAGGTCCAGGGGCGAAAGAAAATTCTCTCCTGTTCGGTGGCCACAACCACAGCTTCTTCCGGCAGCATGGCTCGTTTGTGGTCATACCAGGTGTATTCTCCATAGATCAGATAACCCAGCATGCCCGCACCGGCAAAGACCGGAATCAGCCACTTCGGGGCTTTTTTGGCGGTGGCCGCGCGAATACCCATGGCAATGCCAGCGGCACCAAGACCGCAAAAAACGGTGGCTACAAAAGTCCAGAACATACAACGGTTTCCTCAAAAAAGAACGGGCTCCCTCACTGAGGAAGCCCGTTCGGTTTCAACCTGTCATCAGGTGCGATGAATCAGATTGTCTTTCGCTTCAGTGATCCTGGGCAGTACCGGCACCACGCGGGTAGCGGACGCTTTCAACCAGTTCCTGAATTTCAACGGGCGGCTCTGCAGTCACCTTGGATACTGCGAAGGCTACCGCAAAGTTGACGATCGCACCAATGGCACCGATAGACAGCGGGGAAATACCCAGCACCCAGTTCTCGGGAGCGTCTGCCAGATTGTTGGTGCCCGGGATGAAGAACCAGCCTTTGTACACGAAGATGTACACCAGAGTGAAGATCAGGCCGGACAGCATGCCCAGGGTCGCGCCCACGTTGTTTACGCGTTTGGAGAAGATACCCATCATCAGTGCCGGGAACAGCGAGGCAGCCGCAATACCGAAGGCAAGGGCAACCACCTGAGCCGCGAACCCTGGCGGGTTTGCACCGAGATAGGTGGCGACCACAATGGCAACGGCCATGGATATCCGGGCAGCCATCAGTTCGCCCTTATCACTGATACTGGGGTTGAATCGTCCCTTGATAAGGTCGTGACTCACCGCCGAGGAAATCGCCAGCAGCAGGCCGGCGGCTGTCGACAGCGCGGCTGCAAGACCACCGGCTGCGATCAGGCCAATGACCCAGCCTGGCAGGTTGGCGATTTCGGGGTTGGCCAGTACCAGGATGTCACGGTTAACCACCAGTTCGTTGCCGTTCCAGCCGCGGGCCTGGGCTTCAGCTTCAAACGCAGGTACGTCGTTGTAAAGCTGGATACGGCCGTCTTCGTTTTTGTCGGTAAACTGAATCAGACCCGTTACTTCCCATTCCTTGACCCAGTTCGGGCGCTCATCATATTCGATGGGAGCGGCCTGGGTTCCGTCCGGGTAGATAGTGGTCATCAGGTTCAGGCGAGCCATGGAAGCGACAGCAGGAGCCGTCAGGTACAGCAGGGCAATGAAGACCAGAGCCCAGCCGCCAGACCAGCGCGCGTCAGCCACCTTGGGCACAGTGAAGAAACGAATGATAACGTGTGGCAGACCGGCAGTACCGATCATCAGGGACAGTGTGAACAGAACCATGTTCAGTTTGTTGTCCACATCAGCGGTATACTCGTTGAAACCGAGATCAGTGATGACCTGGTTCAGCTTCTCAAGCAGCGGCAAGCCAGAGTCGGTATGGGTAGAGAACATGCCCAGGCCCGGAATCGGGTTGCCTGTCAGTTGAATGGAAATGAACACGGCGGGAATCGTGTAAGCGACAATCAGTACACAGTACTGGGCTACCTGAGTGTAGGTAATGCCTTTCATGCCACCGAGTACCGCATAGACGAATACAACAACCGCTGCGATGATCAGACCGGTGGTGGCATCCACTTCCAGGAAGCGGGAGAAGGCCACACCAGCGCCAGCCATCTGGCCGATAACGTAGGTTACCGAGGCAACGATCAGACAGATAACGGCTACCAGTCGCGCGTTTGCGCTGTAGTATCGATCCCCGATGAACTCAGGAACCGTAAACTTACCGAACTTCCTCAGGTAAGGAGCCAGCAGCATGGCCAACAGGACGTAGCCACCGGTCCAGCCCATAAGGAACGTGGAGTTGGCATAGCCACCGGCCGCGATCAGACCAGCCATGGAGATAAACGAAGCGGCAGACATCCAGTCAGCACCGATTGCGGCGCCGTTGGTGATAGGATGCACACCACCGCCCGCAACGTAGAAATCGCTGGTACTGCCGGCCTTGGCCCAGACAGCGATGGCGATGTAGAGGAGGAACGAGCCCCCTACGAACATAATGTTGATTGCAAATTGGCTCATTTGTCCTTACTCCTCATGCACGCCGAATTTTTCGTCGATCTTGTTCATGCGCCATGCATAGTGAAAGATCAGAACAATGAAGGTAAGGATGGAGCCTTGCTGGGCAAACCAGAAGCCCAGATCGGTGCCGCCTACGGGGATTCCCGCCAGCATCGGGCGTAACAGAATAGCGAAGCCGTAAGATACCAGGGCCCAGATAATCAGGCTCCCGAATATCAGGCGTAGATTCGCCTTCCAGTAGTTTTCAGCGTCGTAGCTATGACCTGACATACAATCACTCCTGTATTGTTGTTGTGGAGATTGGGTGTTTTTTTGGTGAGGTGTTGCGGATAGAGAATTTATTATTCATGTAGTACTTCTCCGACTTGTTGTCTCCTCCGACTTTACCGGTCAATGGATTTATGGATATTGGCAAATGGTCTAACTCTCAGTAACTTGCCTTGTATTTGGTCAAGGACATCGCCAGTAGATCCTGTTCCGCTAATAGCGGTGCATATGCTGTAAACGGCGTTGATAATGCAGCTTTTCACTGAGTTCTTTGAGAGTTTTGACGTCGTTTTTCCGGGCTTTATTGAGGGCTATCAGTGCCAGTTCTGCGGTAACCAGCGCGTCGGCTGCGGCGTGATGGCGTTCACTGATTTCCAGGCCAAATACATCCGCCCAGTCGTCCAGGCCGCGCCCTTTGATCGTTGCTTTCGGGAAGAACGCCGGCATCAGCTCGGCAACATCCATCCAGACGTGGGGCAGGGTGTAGCCCAACTGGCTTTTCAGCGTCTTTTCGAGGAACTTCTGGTCGAAGGCGGAGTGGTAGGCAAGTATCGGGTCGCCGTTCATCCATTCCAGAAGGTAGAGCAGTGCATCCTGGGTTTCGTAGCCCTGAGTCAGGGCTTCTGGGCCGATGCCATGGATCAGCACGGTTTCCCGAATGTCCAGTTCAGGGCGACGCAGTATCAGGTCAAACTGGTCATTGAGGTGGATGACACCACCTTCGATGGCAACCGCTCCGATGGCAATCACTTCATCTTTGGACGCGTTCAGGCCGGTGGTCTCAAGGTCAAGAACAATCAGCCGGCTCCGGGACAAGGGCTGGTCGCCAACCGTTTTCGGGCTGGGCAGATTGGCGGCATCGTGATCGCCGACTGTTCCGCCGCGTCTTCTGGCCAGCCACTGTTTGATGTATTCCAGCATGTTCTGTGCGCAGACCTATAGTTGATACGTAACTTCGAGTTTCTGCTGGAGCCGCTGGGCCTGGCGGAAAGACTCGCGAAGTATGCGCCGGTCCAGAGGATTCAGGTCGTCCGGATCGATGTAATTGGTCAGCTCCTCGCCCCGGTCGAGCATCTCCTGATGGGCACGCATACGGATGGCCTGAATCAGGCTGTAGGCTTCCTTCCAGGCGTTGGCGTCCTTGGCGTCAAAGATGTCTTTTCTGGCCAGGGCATCAATGCGCTCCAGGGTATTGGCGGCTTCCACCCCATGGGCCAGTGCGAACACCCTTACGGATTCCACAAATGGCGCCAGGCCCTGACGTTTCAGATCCAGCGAGTGTTTCTTCTCGTCGTTCAGATAGCGGAAGTTCCGGAACATGGTCAGGGGCGGTTTTCTCTGCAGCGCGTTGCCAGCGAGCATTTTCTGGAACAGGGCGTTCTTGCGGATGCGTTGGAGCACCTTCTCCAGCAGACGATGGAGTGGCTCAGTGGGGCCGAAGACCGCTCTCATATCCAGGAATATCGACGAGTAGACCAGGTTCTGGGGGGTTGAGGCATCAATAAAGCGGATAAACCAGTCGTCCCATTCCCGGTCACTCAGGCAGAGTTTGGGGTTGCTGGCCATAATGTTGCCTTTGCACAGGGTGAACCCGCACTCTGCCAGTTCGTCGTTGACCTTGCGGGCAAAGGGCAGCAATTTCTCACGCACCTGGTCTTCGGTCATGCCCTCCGGTGTCTCGAACAGAATACCGTTGTCCTGGTCGGTCAGCAGGGTTTGCTCCTGGCGGCCCTCACTGCCAAAGGTAAGCCAGGTGAACGGAATGCCTGGGTCGCTCTTCTTGAGATTAAGTTCGAGTACCCTGCGCACGGTGACATCGTTCAGGGTGGTAATGATCTTCACCACCTGGCCGGAATCCGCGCCGTGGGCCAGCATGGCGTCGACCAGCCTTGAGACATCGGAGCGCAGGCTGACCAGGGTGCGCAAGTGGGTGGCAGTGCCGATGGTTCGAGCCAGGTTGACCAGGTCTACCCGCTGAAGAGAGAACAGATCCCGCTCGGATACCACGCCAATCAGGCGATCCTCTTCGTCGACCACACACAGATGGGCAAAATGGTGTTCCGCCATCAGCATTGCCGCCTCAAAGGCGTCCGCTGTGGCGGGCAGGCGACAGGGATTGCCTGTCATCACCTGACGAATGGGCGTGTCGAGGGGGCCTTTTTCCTCAGCGATCATGGTGCGCAGGTCGCGCAGCGTGAAAATGCCGGTGGGATGGCGATTGTCATCGGTGATGATGATACTGCCCACATTATTCTCGTGCATCCGGGCTACGGCCTTGCGAACCGGCAGATCCGGCGAGCAGACAATCGGGTTGCGCAGCGCGTAGCGCTCCAGGGGGGTGTCGAGGCTGTTGCTGGAGCCAATGGAAGCCATGGCCTTGGACTGGATGCGCTGATTGACCTGGTCCAGCAGGCTGCTCACGCCCCGCAGACAGAAATCGCGAAAGGATTCGCTTTCGGAAAACAGGGTGATGAAGGCGTTCTGTTCAATACTGAGGCAGAAGGTATCGCCGGAAGCCCTGTGTAGCGTTCGGGTCGGGCGCTCGCCAATCAGTGCCGCAAGCGGAAAGCACTCACCCTGGCTGATTTCAAAGGTGGTTTCTGCCCGGTCTTCTTTTTCATTGTGGCGCTCACCCCGGATACGTCCCTGCTTGACCACATAAAACCGCTTGACCACTCCATCGTCGGGCGAGAGCACTTCGTCGCCATCGGCGTAAAACCTCAGGGTCGCATGCTCAGCAAAATGGGCCAGATGGGTGTCGTCCATGCTGGAGAACGGGGCATGTTCCCTCAGGAATGACATAATCGCTCGGGTGTTCTGAGGGCGGGTAGTGTCCTGATTTGCTGCGGCCATATCGTGATCCGTAAGCTTGGGAGCCAGGTACGGGGAGCTCCGTCATTATTATTCTCCGCTTGCAGTGTAGTTCAGCGGAACCCGGAGGGGCTCTACGATTTTCGTCGCAGAGCTTTTCTTTATGGTAGACCGGTGCGGTGATAGAGTTCTGATACTCGTCAAACCGGAATCAGTTAGTGTCATGACCAGTAAAGATGAACGCCTTGCCTTCCTCGAAGAAATGAAGGATGTGCAGCGGATACGCAAACCCAATCGGGCCGAAGTATCGGTGCCCAAGGAGCTGACGCCCGGGCACCTTGAACGCCAGAGGGCGGCGGTTGAAAAGCCGGTGCGAGACCTGAACCCACTGACGTCCGATATGGTAGAGCCGCTAACGGCACACGACATTCTCAGCTGGCAGCGCCCAGGCGTGCAGCATGGGGTTTTCCGCAAGCTGCGTCTTGGCCACTACCCGATCGAGGCCCGGCTGGATCTGCATCGCATGACGGTGGAGGAAGCCCGCCGGGAAGTGTTCGGTTTTATCAACGACTGCGTACATTACGGTTTGCGCTCGGTGATCATCCTGCACGGCAAGGGAGAACGCAATCCTGATGGCATCGCCCAGCTCAAGAGCTACCTGGCGAAGTGGTTGCCGGAGCTGGACAACGTTCTCGCTTTCCATTCGGCAAAGAAACACCACGGTGGCACCGGCGCGGTTTACGTAATGGTCAGGAAAAACGATCGGGAAAAACAGCATAATCGGGAGATCCATGGTTCCAGATAAGGAATCGTCTGGATCATTCGCTACGACGGAAACACCGAATCGGGAGAATTAAGATGCGTTTGATTTTTGTGGCTTTGATTTCTGTACTGACATTGGCCGGCTGTAAAGACCGGGTAATCTGGAACGATAACGGCAAAGTGGAAAGTGCCACCCAGAACCGTGAAGTGTGGGATTCCAACGGCAAGCTGGAAACCGGTGAGCGCAAAATCTGGGTAAACAAGGATGGTGAAGACGTCGTCAAGTAAAGGCGTGGCGGTAAAACGCGCCGAACCTGCCAAAACAATAACATGATGAGGAGCACGGAATGGCTTTCACGCTGACTGTGAACGGTCGCCAGCATTCGCTGGATGTCGAACCCGATACCCCGTTGTTATGGGTGCTGCGGGATGAACTTGGGCTCAAAGGGACCAAGTTTGGCTGTGGTGCAGGCCTCTGTGGCGCCTGCACTGTGCACCTGAACGGTCAGCCCGCCCGTTCCTGCTCTACGCCGGTGGAGATGGCTGAAGGTGCCGAAATCACCACCATCGAAGGCCTGTCCGCTGATGGCGAGTTGCATCCGTTACAGAAAGCCTGGGTGGAACAGGGGGTGCCCCAGTGCGGTTATTGCCAGTCTGGCCAGATCATGACGGCCGCGCACCTGCTGGCCAACAACCCCTCTCCGGATCGCGAACAGATCGTCACCGCCATGACCGGCAACCTGTGTCGCTGCGGCACCTATACTCGCATTGTGGCTGCGGTTGAGTCCGTCGCCGGTGGTGTGGGTCAGTACCAGCCGGCCGGGGAGGATGCGTAATATGGCGATGAATCGACGGGATTTCCTGAAGGTCAGCACCTCGGCTTCCGGTGGACTGCTATTGGCGCTGAATCTGCCTGGTTGTGCCTCCGTGCAAACCGGCTATGAGCCTGAAACCGGTGAATGGAAACCGAACGCCTGGCTGGAACTCACCCGGGACAACGACATTATTTTCACCCTCGATCGGGTTGAGATGGGCCAGGGCACCTACACCGGTCTTACCACTTTGATAGCGGAGGAGCTGGATGTAGCGCCGGAGGCCATTCGCGTGGAATTTGCCCCGGTTGCTCCGGAGTACCGTAACCCGTTGTTCGGGCTTCAGCTTACCGGTGGCAGCACCAGTGTCGCCTCCAGTTGGCAGCCCCTGCGGGAGGCCGGAGCTTCGGCGCGACTGATGCTGGTGATGGCCGCCGCCCGGGTTTGGCGGGTCGAGCCGGGACAATGCAAAACGGAGGGCGGGTACGTACGCCACCCCAACGGCCTGGATTCCATGCCCTATGGCAAACTGGTGGAGTTGGCGGACAAAGAGGTGATTCGTGGTGATGTGCCACTGAAACCCCGTTCCCAGTGGAAATACATCGGCCGACAGGCCGGAAGGCTGGATGCCGAGGCCAAGTCCACCGGCCAGGCGATGTACGGGATAGACGTAGAGCTGCCGGATATGGTCTATGCCGTTATGACCCGGAGCCCCCGCTATGGCGGACTGGCGGTCAGTTTCAACCGCGATCAGGTTCGGGCCATGCCGGGCGTGCTTGATGCCTTCATCACCGAGCGCGGTGTGGCCGTAGTGGCAGATCGCTACTGGCGAGCCCGCAAGGCTCAGGAAGCGCTGGCGGTTGAGTGGGATTTTTCCGAGGCCGTCGGGTTATCCAATCCGGACGTGTTCAAACACTATCGTCAGGCCGCCGGTGACGATCCCGGCGAGGACGAACGGGTGGACGGTGACCCCGAGGCTGTTCTGGAGAAAGCGGGTACCCTGGTGGAGGCTGAATATGAGCAGCCGTACCTGGCCCACGCCACCATGGAACCAATGAATGCGACCGCCTGGTATCGGGACGGTGGCATGGAAGTCTGGGCGCCGACCCAGGCGCCGGATCTGGGCCGCATAGCCGCCGCGCGACACACCGATCTCTCTCCGGATGACGTGACTATCCACACGACCTTTCTTGGCGGTGGCTTCGGCCGCAGGTTGACTCAGGACTACATTGAGGAAGCGGCCCTGGTCGCCTACCGGGTGAAAGTGCCGGTCAAACTGATCTGGTCCCGGGAAGAAGACACCCGCCATGGCTTTTTCCGCCCGGCCATGTTGCATCGTATGGCGGCCAGTCTGGAGGATGGGCAGTTGACGGGCTGGGATCATCAGATTGTTGGCCCGCAGATACTTGACTGGTACGTCCGGAACGCTGCACCAGCCCAGTACCCCTGGGCACCAAAATTACTGTACGGAACATTGGGCAGGGTTGGCCTGATGGTTGAAGGTATCGCAACCCCGAAAGACATTTCGGCCATTGAGGGGGCTATTGGCTATCCCTACGCGGTACCCAATGTCCGGGTTCGGCATACCCATACTGACCCGGGCGTGCCAATTACCTGGTGGCGATCCGTGGGCTATTCCCACAATGGTTTCGCGGTCGAGACCTTTATGGATGAACTCGCCAGCCAGGCCAACGAAGATCCGGTCAGTTTCCGGCTGAAACTGCTGGAGAGTGAGCCCCGTCATCGGCGGGTTCTGGAGCGGGCTGCCGAGCTGGCGGGCTGGAACCAGCCGGTGCCAGAGGGCAGGGCGCGCGGAGTGGCTTTGTTCAAGAGCTTTGGTACCTATGTTGCCCAGGTGGTGGAAGCCAGTATTGAGCAGGGCGGAATTCGCGTTCACAAGGTCACCTGCAGCGTGGACTGTGGTCAGGTGGTGAACCCGCGAATTGTCGAGGATCAGATGACCGGCGGCATTGTCTTTGGCCTGACGGCGGCGCTGAACGGGGAAATTACCCTGGACGGCGGCGAGGTGCAGCAAAGTAACTTCCACGATTATCGTCTGCTGCACATGCATCAGGTACCGGAGATGGTGGTGGATATTGTCGACAGCGAAGAGCCGCCCACCGGCGTTGGGGAACCTGGCGTCCCGCCGGTGATTCCGGCCCTGGGCAACGCCTTGTTTGCGCTGACCGGCAAGCGCCAGCGCCGTCTGCCCCTTAAAGCCTGAGCGGAATCGGTTTTACCCGGGCTTGGGTGGTTCTATAATGGCGCCAGATTCGCGCCCGGGCAGGGCTCGTACCAACCCGGAGGATGCCTGTGTTTGATGTAACCCGCTACGCCACCGCCGCCCAATCCATCGTCGAGGCCGGCCGCTTTCTCTACGACCGCGGCTGGTCGCCCGCCACCAGCAGTAATTATTCGGCCCGTATCGATGGCGACCATGTGGCGATTACGGTATCTGGCCGGCACAAGGGCCAGTTGGGCGCAGGCGACGTCATGGTGGTGGATCTTCATGGCCAGGCGGTGCAAAGCGATTGCCGCTCGTCGGCAGAAACCCTTCTGCACACGGTGATCTATCAGCTTTATTCCGAGGTTGGCGCCGTTCTGCATACCCACTCGGTCAAGGCTACCGTGCTTAGCCGCCTGATCCCGGCGGGGCAGGCACTGGAGCTTGAAGGCTATGAGCTACAGAAAGCCTTCAATGGCGTGCAAACCCATGAGGGTAAGCTGATTGTTCCCGTGTTCGACAACACCCAGGATATTCCGGCACTGGCTGAGGAAACCCGGGACTGGTTTGCGCGGCACCCGGAACAGCCTGGATACCTTATCCGCGGCCATGGTCTTTACACCTGGGGCCGCACCATGGCCGATTGCCTGCGCCATATTGAAGCGTTTGAATTTCTTTTTGAATGTGAACTCGAAACCATGAGGGTACGCCGATGACCACCCTGAGCATTTTTCATCAGAACCAGCCCGAGCAGGCCCAGACGGTCGTAACAGACCCGGACACCATCCGGAATAAACTGAGTGCCCACGGTGTGCATTTCGATCGTTGGGCAACCCGCGATCTGCCGGCCGATGCCACTCAGGAGGAAATTCTTGAGGCCTATGCCGACGAAGTGGCACGGCTCAAGCAGGATTGGGGGTTTCAGACCGCCGACGTGGTCAGCCTGACCGCGGATCATCCCCAGAAAGACGCGTTCCGGCAGAAGTTTCTGGATGAGCACACCCACAGCGAGGACGAAGTGCGCTTCTTCGTTCGTGGTCAGGGGTTGTTTTACCTGCACTTCGGTGACCAGGTATACGCGCTGCTGTGCGAGAAGAATGACCTGATCAGTGTGCCTGACGGCACCCGGCACTGGTTTGATATGGGGCCGGAGCCTGAATTCACCTGTATCCGGTTATTCAGCAACCCGGAAGGCTGGGTTGCGAGCTTTACCGGTGAGGATATCGCTTCCCGGCTGCCACGTTATGAGAGCCTGGCGGGAGGGGCCTGATGATTCGAGTGATCCTGACGGACATCGAGGGCACCACCAGTTCGATCTCCTTCGTACACGATGTCCTGTTTCCCTACGCCAGCGAGCACTTGCCGGAGTTTATCCGGGCCAACCATCAAACCTTGCCGGCGGTGGCGGAACAGCTGGCTCGGGTGGCAGAGATCAGCGGTACCGACCGGAAAGATATCGATGGCCTCATCAATGTGCTGCAAGAGTGGATTGCCGAAGACCGCAAGGAGGGGGCGCTAAAGGCGCTGCAGGGCATGGTCTGGGAGCAGGGGTACTACAGCGGTGAACTGAAAGGCCATATCTATCCGGATGCCGCGGATTATCTCAAGCGCTGGCATGATCGGGGCCTGAGACTGTTCGTATATTCCTCCGGGTCCGTCAAGGCCCAGAAGCTGATCTTCGGTCATAGCAATGAAGGCGACTTCACAGTTTTCTTCTCTGGTTATTTCGACACGGCCGTCGGGGGCAAAAAGGAGTCCCAGTCCTATCGCAACATTCTTGCGGAGCTGGGGGTAGACGCGGGCACAGTGCTGTTTCTGTCCGATGTTGAGGAAGAGCTGCGTGCCGCCGAGGAAGCCGGCCTGAAAACCGCCTGGCTGGTACGAGAGGGCGAACTGCCGGATACCGCTCGGGTCGTGGCCAGGGATTTTTCGGAGGTTGATGCGCTGTTGCGCAAACGATAGGAGGTGATTCATGCCCGGGCGCCGCTGGTATTCATGGCTGGTACCGGCTGTGTGTGCACTGAGCCTGCTCGGGTGCAATCCCTTTTCAGACGCTGAATCCCTCACCGATGAGTACCTGGAACGTTTGGCCCGGGTACTCGATACCGCGCCCGTTCCCAGGGCCGAGCTGCCCGCCGCCTCCATTCCACCCAGGCGGAGAGAACGTATACTTGCCCTGCCGGAGCTGGATCTGGGCATGCTGGATTTTCTGTCGCTGTACGGCTGCGAGCTTCAGTATGTGGTGGGCGAACGCAATTCCGTGATGGGCAAGGTGATGCAGCCCATCAATCAGTTACGCTATGAGATTCGTTTTATCCGAGCTGCGGAGGCCTGTCTGCCCCAGGTAGACGACGAGGAACTCACAGAAGCTCTGGAATCCGCCATTGAAAGCAAACGGGACAGTCTGCCGCTGGCGGTCTGGAATGCCACCTGGGGGACCGAAGAGGTGGAGCGCCAGTTTACCCTGTCTAAAGGCTATTATCCGGTGGCGGAAGCGGGTAATCCCGCGTCGGATCTGGTCAGGGATCTGCAGCAGTTGAACCGCCAGGTGGAAGCCATACTGGCTGATAAGCTTGAGCTATCTCTGGAGAACCTCGGCCAGGTTCATCAGCGCTGGCAGGCGGATGTGCTGGCGGGCCAGACTATTAACAGCGCGCGCTTGCTGATCAGCACCCTGAATGCCGGCACCGAGCTGCTCGGCACTCGATTGGAGGGCAGGCCGCTGTGTCTCAACGGCCAGCCCAATAACCAGTCGGAAATTGTTCAGAACTTCTTCCTCAGTATCTATATCGGAAAAATCCAGCCGTACATGAGTGATGTCAGCCGGGCACGGGATTCGCTGATTGCAGGCTTTGCGGAACTCGCCAGGCAGCAGCAAGCCGTGATGCCTGAGAGTTTTACGCCCTGGTACCAGCGCCATCTGGCGGCTGATACCAAGAATAGCCTCTGGCAGGAACTGGATCAGGCCATGATGCGCCATACCCGGCACTGGCAGGATCTGTTGGGGCAGTGCGGGCTTCGTCCGGGCGCCTGATTGTCCGTTTTACTCAGAGTTGGCTTTCCGGCGTTACTCTCAGAATTTCCTCCACCGTGGTCAGTCCCGCTGCCACTTTCTGGGCGCCATTGAGCCGAAGCGACTTCATGCCTTCTTTGTAGGCATCCAACCGAAGCTGTTCCAGCTCGCAGCGATCGGTGATCTGGCGGGTGAGTTTGTCTGACAGGGCCATAATCTCGTATACCCCGGCTCGGCCCATGTAACCGGTGTTCCGGCATTCCAGGCAGCCGACAGGCTGGTAGAACTGCCGGGGCAGCAGTGCCTTCCACGGCCGGGTCAGCGTCTGCCAGGCTTGAGCATCCGACTCCCCGGGCTTCTTGCAGTGAGGGCAGAGTGTACGCGCCAGTCGCTGAGCCATCACGCCGAGTACCGTGGCCCGGATCAGATAGGGCGGAATGCCCAGCTCCATGAGGCGGGTGATGGCGCTGGGGGCATCGTTGGTATGCAGCGTTGAGAGAACCAGATGCCCGGTCAGCGCTGCCTGCACTGCCATTTCAGCCGTTTCCAGATCCCGGATCTCACCGATCATGATGATGTCCGGGTCCTGCCGCAGCAGGGCGCGAACACCGTGGGCAAAGGTCAGGTCGATATTGGTTTGCACCTGCATCTGGTTGAATGAGGGCTCCACCATCTCGATCGGATCCTCAATGGTGCAAATGTTGAGCTCCGGAGATGCCAGTTGTTTGAGCGTGGAATACAGCGTGGTGGTTTTACCGGAACCGGTGGGCCCGGTTACCAGCACGATACCGTGGGGCCGCGAGGTCATGGTTTGCCAGCGTTCCCGGTCTTCCTTGCTGAAGCCCAGTTGCTCGAAGGATTTGAGCAGTACCTCCGGGTCAAAAATCCGCATCACCATTTTTTCGCCGAACGCCGTTGGCATGGTGGCCAGGCGCAGCTCCACTTCGCTGTTATCGGGTTTGCGGGTCTTGATGCGGCCGTCCTGGGGCCGTCGTTTCTCGGCTACGTTCAGGCGCCCGAGGATTTTCAGGCGGCTGGTCACGGCCACGCCAACGTGTTCCGGGAATTCGTAGACATTGTGCAGCACCCCGTCGATCCGGAACCGCACCTGGGTAACCGTGCGCCGGGGCTCTATATGAATGTCGGAGGCTCGCTGCTCGAAGGCATATTGCAGCAGCCAGTCAACGATTTTGACCACATGCTGGTCGTTGGCGTCCGGATTTTCGCTGGCGCCCAGGTCCAGTAACTGTTCAAAATTCTGATTGCCGGCACTGCCTGACGACTGGCCGCCACTGGCCTTGCTGACCGAGCTTGCCAGTTGATAGAACTCCACCGTGTAACGGCGGATATCCTCCGGATTGGCGACCACCCGGCGAATGTCCTTGCGTACCGCCTGGCGGAGGTTGCTTTCCCATTCCCGCTTGAAAGGTTCGGTGCTGGCAATTACGACTTCATCCGGTGTGATCTCCACCGCGAGAATGCCATGGCGTTGTGCGAAGGCGTAGGACATCACCCGCGCGATGGCCGGCGTGTCGATCTTGAGCGGGTCTATATGGTAGTAGTCCTGACCACCCCAGCGCGCAAGCCAATGGGTCAGCCGCTCCAGATCAAGAGTTCGGCCGTTCCGCTGGCTGGTCAGTGCGGCAATCGCCACCAGTTCAAGAGGATGCCGCTGTGGCGTATGGCCGGCACCGGAGGCGGCGCCGAGATTGGCCGTCAGTACTTTTTCAGCATCCTGCTGGGTGATCTCGCCGCTCTCCACCAGCGCTGAGCAGATGTCCCTCAGGGTCAGGGTCTGGCGATGCGGCGGTGCCGGCATGGTCACGGTGTCATTCGCCATCTATGTGCCTCCGGGAGCCATCAGCATCAGTTTGCGACCGGTCGATTGACCTTGAGGTGCACCATGGCAACGGTAAACAACAGGAACGTCAGGATAGTCAGTGTCACAGGACCGGCGGCGCCCTCCGACAGCCAGGCTGAAACCACGGCCTGAGTGAAGTAGAAAATCACCACAAACGCCAGCCAGATATAACCCCGATTGTGACCCCGGAAAACCGGTACCGCGAACGCTAGCAGCGGCAGGAGTTTGACGGTCAGCATCAGGGGTATGGAAACACCCTCCACCGGTGCGGGCCAGAACGTAGTGACCAGCAGGGTGGCGAGCACGGCGAGGTAAAGGGCGATGGTCAGGCGTGCGGTATTTCTGGCTTTGTCGTTGTGGAGCATGGAGCAGTCCGCATTAAGGGTTGTTTGAAAGTTTGGTCCAGTTTAGTTGGCCAGTTTCAGGGCCAGTCTGGCGAGGCGTTCACCGAAGGCCTGGCACAGGGTTTTCTCATGGTCACTCAGGGCCTGCTGTTCACCGGCGCCGGCCCAGTGGGAGGGGCCATACGGTGTGCCTCCGGTGGCGGTCTCGTTGAGCGCGCTTTCGGAATAGGGCAGGCCACACAGTACCATGCCGTGATGCAGTAACGGCATCATCATGGTCAGCAGGGTGGTTTCCTGGCCCCCGTGCAGGCTGCCGGTGGAGGTAAAGGCGCCTGCCGGTTTGCCGGCCAGTTTGCCGTTGAGCCAGAGGTCGCCGGTGCCGTCCAGAAAGTGCTTGAGTGGCGCTGCCATGTTCCCGAAGCGGGTCGGGCTACCCATGGCCAGCCCGGCGCACTCCGCCAGGTCGGCTTTGGTGGCATAGGGGGCTCCCGCATCCGGAACCGGGGGCAGGCTGGCGGCGGTATCCGGGGAAACCGGCGGAACCGTCCGGATTCTGGCTTCTATTCCTGCCACTCTGGCAACGCCGCGGCCGATCTGTGTGGCCATCTCGGCGGTCTGTCCGTTGCGGCTGTAGTAGAGCACCAGCACATAGGGAGTTGTTTCTGTCATGGGTGGCCCTGGTAGTCAGAGAATGTCCAGTACGTTTTCTGGAGGCCGGCCGACGGCAGCCTTGCCATTGGCCAGTACAATCGGGCGCTCAATCAGCTTCGGTGTGTTTGCCATGGCACGTATCAGGGCTTCTCGGCTGAGATCCGGGTTGTCCAGCCCTTGTTCCCGGTATTCGGCTTCCTTGGTTCGCATGAGTTCCCTGGGTTCGCAACCAAGCAGATCCAGAATGTGTAGAAGTTCCTGCTCTGTCGGTGGCGTCTCAAGGTAGCGTATAATCACCGGTTCGATGCCCTTTTGCTGCAACAGTTCCAGGGTCTGGCGTGATTTTGAGCACCTGGGGTTATGGAAAATACGGGTAGCTTCTGTCATGGTCGTGGCCGTTTAACCTATTGATTGCAGACTTTTCCGGGGCGTTAGTCTAACAGGAGGATAACCCTTGCAGTACCCTCAGTCCGGGCTCTTTTGTAGTGGCGCACGTTGGCTGGCATGGCCGGTACTCATGCTGATGCTGTTGTTGGTCTCAGGTTGTGAAAAGATCGAGCTGGAACGGGCCGACGGCACCCTGGCCAACTGGAACAAGTACCGCGGCCAATGGGTACTGGTGAATTACTGGGCGGAGTGGTGCAAACCCTGCCTTGAGGAAATCCCCGAGCTGAACGAGTTGGACAAGGCTCCGGATATTGCGGTGCTTGGGGTTAATTTTGATGGCGTTACGGGTGTGCCGCTGGTTGAACTCGGCGAACGTATGGGGATTGAGTTTACCATGCTGGCCTCTGATCCGGGGCCCGGGTTCGGTTGGCAGGTGCCGATGGCGCTGCCTGCCACTTTCGTTGTGGATCCTGAAGGCACCCTGATTGAGGCCCGATTCGGGCCCCAGACCGAAGAAGACATCCGAGCACTGATTGGCGAATGACCATGGCAAACACCTTTGTACACCTGCGCGTTCACTCCGAATACTCCATGGTGGATGGCCTGGTTCGGGTCAAACCGTTGATCAGCCGGGTCGCGGAACTGGGCATGCCGGCGGTTGGCCTGACCGAACAGTCCAACATGTGCTCACTGGTACGTTTCTACAAGGCCGCCATGGGCGCGGGCGTCAAGCCCATTATCGGTGCCGATATCTGGCTGGAGAATCCGGATGAGCCCGAAACCCCGTTCCGGCTGACCTTGCTGGCCCGAGACAACGATGGTTACCTGAACCTGACGGAGATCATTTCCCAGGGCTATACCGAAGGCCAGCGCTACGGCAAGCCGATTGTCCAGAAAAGCTGGCTGGAATCCCGTGCCAAGGGCCTGATTGTGCTGTCCGGCGCCAAGATGGGGGACGTTGGCAAGGCCTTGCTGGCGGGGAAGCCGGAACTGGCCAGGGAGCGTGCAGACTACTGGCGAAACCTCTATCCCGACAGTTATTACCTGGAGCTGCAGCGCACAGGGCGGGCCGGTGACGAGGATTGTCTGCACATGAGTGTGGAGTTGGCGGCTGAACTCGGTTTGCCGGTGGTGGCGACCAATGACGTTCACTTCCTTGAGGCGGATGATTTTGAAGCCCACGAAGCCCGGGTCTGCATCGGAGAAAGCCGGACTCTGGACGATCCCAGGCGGGATCGTCGGTTCAGCGACCAGCAATATCTTCGCAGCGCCGAGGAAATGATCGAGCTGTTCTCGGACATTCCGGAAGCCGTGGAAAACACCGTGGAAATCGCCAGGCGCTGTTCGGTGAAGGTCCGGATGGGCGAATACTTTCTGCCTAATTACCCCATTCCGGACGGTATGACCATGGACGAATATTTTCGCCATGTGTCGGAAGAAGGACTGGAAGCCCGGCTGGCGAAGACCCTGAGCAAGGACGATCCGGAGTATGATCAAAAGCGTGAAGAGTATTACAAGCGCCTGAAGTTTGAGCTGGATATCATTATCCAGATGGGGTTCCCCGGCTACTTCCTGATCGTAATGGACTTCATCAAATGGGCCAAGAACAACGGCGTTCCGGTAGGGCCGGGCCGGGGTTCCGGTGCAGGCTCGCTGGTGGCGTATGCGCTGCTGATCACGGACCTGGATCCATTGGAATACGACCTGCTGTTCGAGCGGTTCCTTAACCCGGAGCGGGTCTCCATGCCGGACTTCGACGTCGACTTCTGCATGGAAGGCCGGGACCGCGTCATCGACTACACCGCCCAGAAATACGGCCGGGAAGCGGTTTCCCAGATTATTACCTTCGGTACCATGGCCGCCAAAGCGGTGGTGCGGGATGTGGCCCGGGTGCAGGGAAAATCCTACGGTCTGGCAGACAAACTCTCCAAATTGATCCCCTTTGAAGTGGGCATGACCCTGAACAAGGCGATCGAGCAGGAGCCCCAGCTCAAGGAATTCCTGGAGCAGGATGAAGAAGCCCAGGAAATCTGGGAGATGGCTCTGAAGCTGGAAGGCGTGTGCCGCAACGCCGGCAAGCACGCCGGGGGCGTGGTGATCGCACCCACCAAGATCACCGATTTTTCGCCGCTTTACTGTGATGACGAAGGCGGCAGTCTGGTGACCCAGTTTGACAAGGGCGATGTGGAAGACGCCGGCCTGGTGAAATTTGACTTTCTGGGCCTGCGAACCCTGACCATCATCAAATGGGCACTGAACATGATCAACCCGCGCCGGCAGCAGCGTGGGGAAGGCGAGCTCGACATCAGCGCGATTCCGCTGGACGACAAGCCCTCTTTTGACATGCTCAAGAAGGCAGAGACCACGGCGGTATTCCAGTTGGAATCCCGGGGTATGAAAGATCTGATCCGCCGCCTGCAGCCGGATTCCCTGGAAGACATGATCGCCCTGGTTGCCCTGTTCCGGCCGGGCCCGCTGCAGTCCGGCATGGTGGATGACTTTATCGACCGGAAGCACGGCCGTCAGCCGCTGTCTTACCCGCACCCGGATTACCAGTATCCGGGCCTGAAGCCGGTTCTGGAGCCCACCTACGGGGTTATCCTGTACCAGGAGCAGGTCATGCAGATCGCTCAGGTGATGGCGGGCTATACCCTTGGCGGCGCCGACATGCTGCGCCGGGCCATGGGTAAGAAAAAGCCTGAAGAAATGGCCAAGCAGAAAGCCATCTTCCTGGACGGTTGTGAAAACAACGGCATAGACAAGACCCTGGCGGAAAACATCTTTGACCTGGTGGAGAAATTCGCCGGTTACGGCTTCAACAAATCCCACTCCGCCGCCTACGCGCTGGTGTCTTACCAGACTCTGTGGCTGAAAGCCCACTATCCGGCCGAGTTTATGGCCGCGGTACTCACTGCCGATATGCAGAACACCGACAAGGTGGTGACGCTGGTGGAAGAGTGCCGCAACATGAAGCTGGACTTGCTGGTGCCGGACGTCAGCCGGTCGGCCTATACCTTTACCGTTAATGATCAGGGGCAGATTGTCTACGGTCTGGGCGCGATCAAGGGTCTCGGTGAAGGGCCCATCGAGAGCATTGTAGAAGCGGCCAAAGAAGGCCCCTTCCAGGATATCTTTGATTTCTGCCGCCGGGTGGATCTGAAAAAGGTCAATAAGCGGGCCATGGAAGCCCTGATTCGCTCTGGCGCCATGGATAAACTGGGCGCCGACCGCGCCAAGCTGATGGCCAGTATCGACAAGGCCATTCAGCAGGCGGATCAGCAGTCCCGCAACGATGCCGCCGGCATGGTGGACATGTTCGGAGAGATGCTTGAGGGCGGTGGCGATGATGAAGACACCTATGCGGACGTTGCCCAGGTTCGGGAGTGGCCGGAGAAAGAGCGCCTGAAAGGTGAAAAGGACACTCTGGGTCTCTACCTTACCGGACATCCCTTTGACGAATACGAACGGGAAGTACGCCGTTTTGTCCGTTGCTCCATCGCCGATCTGAAACCCAATAAATCGCCCCAGCGGGTGGCCGGGCTGGTGGTGGCCCAGCGCACCATGAAGACCAAGACCGGCTCTACCATGTGTTTCATTACCCTGGATGATCGCAGTGCCCGGATTGAGGCTACCCTGTTTTCCGAGGCCTTCTTCGAGAACCGGGAGTTACTGCAGTCGGATCAGGTGATTGTGGTGGAAGGACAGGTCAGCCACGATGACTACTCCGGCCAGATGAAAATGCGGGTCAGTAGTGTGATGGATGTGGCCACTGCTCGTCAGCAGTTCAGCCGGGGTATCAAACTGGCGTTGCGCTCAGAGCAGTTGCAAAATGGTCTTCTGGACAAGCTGGATGATACTCTCAGACCGTTTCGTAACGAAGGCAGTCCGGTCTGGATTGAGTACCGCAGTGCCGAGGCCAGCACACGTATCGAACTGGGTGAAAGCTGGCGGGTACAGCCAGACGACACGCTGTTGTTCGAGCTGAAACACCTGGTGGGCGACCAGTCTGTGGAACTGGTCTATGATTAAGACCAATGTCCGCTTTAGCCGTGCCGGCAGCGCTGCTATCTTTGTCCCAAATTCTGGTTTTGGCGGGTTTCGGCCCGCCTGGCAATAAAATGATGGAACATCATGAACCCTAACTACCTGGATTTCGAACAGCCGATCGCCGACCTGGAAGCCAAGATCGAAGAGCTTCGCATGGTGGGCAATGACACCGATATCAATATCACCGACGAAATCAGCCGCCTGAAAAAGAAGAGCATCAGCCTGACCGAGTCGATCTTCTCAGACCTTAAGTCCTGGGATATTGCTCGTCTGGCACGGCATCCACGCCGGCCCTATACCCAGGATTACATCGACCTGATCTTCGAAGACTTCGATGAACTACATGGTGACCGACGCTACGCCGATGACCTGTCGATCATTGGCGGCACGGCCCGCCTGGACAACACGCCGGTCATGATTATCGGTCACCAGAAGGGTCGTGAAGTGCGGGACAAGGTCAAGCGCAACTTCGGGATGCCTCGTCCGGAAGGTTATCGCAAGGCTCTGCGCCTGATGGAAATGGCTGAACGTTTCAAAATGCCGATTCTGACCTTTATCGATACCCCGGGCGCTTATCCCGGTATCGGTGCCGAAGAGCGCGGACAGAGTGAAGCCATCGCATTCAACCTCGCGGTGATGTCGAGACTGAAAACTCCGATTATCTCTACCGTGATCGGCGAGGGTGGTTCCGGTGGCGCACTGGCGATCGGTGTCTGCGACCAGCTCAACATGTTGCAGTACTCCACCTACGCCGTTATTTCTCCGGAAGGCTGCGCCTCCATCCTCTGGAAGAGCGCCGAGTACGCTGCTCAGGCGGCTGAGGCCATGGGCGTTACCGCCGATCGTCTGAAAGAGCTGGGTGTGGCGGATCACGTGATCGATGAGCCGCTGGGCGGCGCTCACCGTAATCCGGAAAAAATGGCGGAAACCCTGAAGACGTCGCTGGCCCAGGGCGTGGCTGAGCTGAGCCGATTGCCGCTGGATGAACTGGTTTCCCGCCGGTACGAGCGTCTTACCCGCTATGACGGCGGGCGGTAACACCGCTCGCCGGGATACCTGGCCCGAAGACCTGATCGGGCCGGTTCAGAAACTTCCCGCCTGTGATGAACTCTGGGTCGCCCTGAGCGGCGGCCTGGACTCATCCCTGCTTTTGCATGTCGTTGCGGCCGCCCATCCGCGCGTCAGAGCGTTGCATATCAATCATCAGTTACAGTCCAATCACGATCAGACGGAGCGCGCCTGTATCGATCTCTGTGCTGGACTGGGCGTCGAACTCCAGGTGCGTCGAGTGAATGTAGCTGCGGGCGCGGGGAGCCTCGAAGAGTCAGCAAGAGCGGCGCGCTACGAGGTCTTCAGGAAGGTTCTGGGAGACAACGACCTTCTACTGATGGCGCACCATGCAGACGACCAGGCAGAAACGGTTCTGTTCCGGCTGCTGCGTGGTACTGGCGTAAACGGTCTGGCCGGAATGCCTGCTGCCCGGTCGCTCGGGCTGGGGCATCTCTACCGGCCCTGGCTTGACGTATCCCGCAGTCGATTGGAGCAGGTGGCGCGTGAGCAGGGGGTAAGCTGGGTAGAAGATCCCAGCAACCAGAGTGAAGTACACGACCGCAATTATCTGCGGCACTCGGTAATGCCGGGCCTTAAACAGCGTTGGCCGGGTTTGTTGAGGCGCCTTGCTCATAGTGCCCGGGCCTGCGCCGAGAGTGAAACCCTGAGTCAGAGGCTGGCGGAGTTGCAATGGCAGAGTTGCGGCGACGATAAAGGTCGAATCCGCCTGGCCCCGTTCTCGGCACTTGGGCAGATCGAGCGCCGGAACCTGGTGCGCTGGTGGATTCATGGCCGGGGATTGCCGGTTCCGGCGCTGTCAGATTGGTGCTCAGCACTCGACCAGTTGCTTCATGCAGGGTCGGATCGAACTCCGGAAATTCGTGGAGACGGATTCTGTATCCGCCGTTATCGGGATCATCTTTACCTGGTGCCCCAGGTCGCAATCCCTGTGGGTCCCAGGCCCTTGTTGCCGGGCCAGGTCATGGAGTGGGGGTGGTGGACCCTTCGGCTTGTGCCTGCATCGCAGAGCGCTACAACGGAAGCCTCCTGTCCGGAAATAAGGGTATCTACGAGGCAGGGCGGCGAGCGAATCCGGTTCGGCAGCAATTTACCCTCCCGATCGCTGAAAACCTGGATGCAGGAGCAGGGCGTGCCACCCTGGGAGAGAGCGGCTCTGCCGCTGGTTTACGAGGTCTCGGCGGCTGGAGAGGCATGGATTGCCATTGGCGATTTGTGGTGTTCTGAACAATACTCCGGAGGCGCCCATGCCGCCGGCTGGCGGCTGATTGTGGAGCGGGATTGTGATTGAGTAGAGAGGGGCTTTCTGGTAGTCTGGCGTCCCATCTTGAGATGAATAATCTCCCTCCTTCACCGAACCAGATAATCACGGAATCTGCATGACGCGTTATATTTTCGTCACCGGCGGTGTCGTGTCCTCATTGGGGAAAGGTATTGCGTCTGCCTCACTGGCAGCCATCCTTGAGGCACGCGGCCTGAAGGTCACCATTCTCAAGCTGGACCCGTACATCAACGTGGACCCCGGCACCATGAGCCCGTTCCAGCACGGTGAGGTTTTCGTCACCGAAGATGGCGCGGAAACCGACCTCGACCTTGGCCACTACGAGCGTTTCATTCGCACTCCAATGACCAAGCGCAATAACTTCACCACCGGCCGGGTGTACGAAGAGGTTATTCGCAAGGAGCGTCGGGGCGATTATCTGGGTGGTACCGTTCAGGTCATTCCGCACATCACCGATGAAATCAAACGCCGTGTGGTGGAAGGCGCAGCCGGTGCCGATGTGGCATTGATTGAAGTTGGTGGCACGGTGGGTGACATCGAGTCCTTGCCCTTCCTGGAAGCCTGCCGTCAGCTGAAGGTGGAAGTAGGCTCCCAGCGTGCACTGTTCATGCATCTGACGCTGGTGCCGTACATTGCTACCGCCGGCGAGATCAAAACCAAGCCGACCCAGCATTCCGTGAAAGAAATGCGCTCCATCGGCCTGCAGCCGGATATCCTGCTGTGCCGCTCTGAACACGAAGTGGATGCCAGCTCCCGTCGCAAGATTGCCCTGTTCACCAACGTGGAAGAGCGTGCGGTCATTCCGATGCAGGATGCCAGGTCCATCTACGCCATTCCGCGCATGCTGCACGAATACGGGCTGGACCAGCTGGTGATCGAACGCTTCGGTCTCGATGCCCGTGAAGCAGACCTGAGCGAATGGGACGCGGTTGTGGATTCACTGATGAATCCGCAGGATGAAGTCACCATCGCCATGGTCGGCAAGTACATGGAGCTGCTGGACGCCTACAAGTCCCTGATCGAATCCCTGCTGCACGCCGGTATCAAGACCCGCACCAAGGTCAACATCAACTACATCGACTCCGAAGACATCGAACGCGACGGCACCTCCGTGCTGGAATCCGCCGATGCCATTCTGGTGCCCGGTGGCTTTGGTGAGCGTGGCGTGGAAGGCAAGATCCGCACCGTACAGTACGCCCGTGAAAACAAGGTGCCGTATCTGGGCATCTGCCTGGGTATGCAGGTGGCGGTTATCGAATACGCCCGCAACGTGGCCGGCCTGAAAGACGCCCACAGCACGGAATTCCGTGAACACACACCGGAGCCGGTTGTCGGCCTGATCACCGAATGGCTCGATGCCACCGGTGAAAAAGAAGAGCGCACCGAAGAATCCGACCTCGGCGGCACTATGCGTCTGGGGGCCCAGGATTGTGTGCTGACCGAAGGCTCCACCATCGTTGGCTGTTACGGCAAGAAGACCATTCGTGAGCGCCATCGTCACCGTTACGAAGTCAACAACCACTTCCTGCCGAGACTGGAAGAAGCAGGCCTGCAAATCTCCGGCCGCTCTGCCGATGGCAAACTGGTTGAAGTGGTGGAAGCACCTGATCATCCCTGGTTCGTGGCCTGCCAGTTCCACCCGGAATTTACCTCAACACCCCGCGACGGCCATCCGCTGTTCAAGGGCTTTGTTGAAGCCGCGCTGGCGAACAAGAAAGGATCCTGATTATGGCGCGCAGCAACCTGAACGTCTCGGGCATTGAGATCGCCAACGATAAGCCGTTTGTGCTGTTCGGCGGCATGAACGTGCTTGAGTCCAGGGAACTGGCGTTTGAAGTCGCGCAAAAGTATGTGGATGTCTGCACTCGCCTGGGCATCCCGTACGTATTCAAGGCGTCCTTCGACAAAGCCAACCGCTCATCCGTCAACTCCTTCCGCGGCCCCGGCCTCGACAAGGGGTTGCAGATCCTGGCTGATATCAAGAGCAAGTATGGCGTACCGATCATCTCGGACGTGCACGAGCCCGGCCAGGCTGCCCCGGCGGCGGAAGTCTGCGACATCATACAGTTGCCTGCTTTCCTGAGTCGCCAGACTGACCTGGTGGTGGCCATGGCCAAAACCGGTGCGGTCATCAACATCAAGAAAGCCCAGTTCCTGGCACCCCAGGAAATGAAGCATATCATCACCAAGTGCGAAGAAGCCGGCAACGACCAGATCATCCTCTGCGAACGCGGCACCAGCTTCGGCTACAACAACCTGGTGGTGGACATGCTCGGCTTTGGCATCATGAAACAGATGAACGTGCCGGTGTTCTTCGACGTCACCCACGCCCTGCAGATGCCGGGCGGTCGTGCCGACTCCGCCGGCGGGCGTCGTGCCCAGGTCACCGACCTGGCCCTGGCGGGAATGTCTCAGGGCCTGGCGGGCCTGTTCCTTGAGGCTCACCCAGACCCGGATAACGCCAAATGCGATGGCCCCTGCGCGTTGCGCCTGAGCCAGCTGGAACCGTTCCTTGAGCGAGTGAAAGCTGTCGACGATCTGGTAAAAAGTTTTAAACCTATCGACACCGCCTGATTGGCGGTGTTGGCAATTTAAAAGCCCGCAGATTTCTGGCGTTAAACAGTTTGACGGCATACTGCAGGTTTCGTGAGCAAACGGCTGGAAGGCCTTGGCGAAAATTTCGAAGGCCAAGGATGGCCTGAGAGAAGCGCACATGGATGTGCTCGTAGCGGTTTTCGCCAAGGCCTTCCAGTTGTTTGCTCTTGCACCAAAATTCAAAGCTTGTTCAGTGTTTAGAAGATAAAATCTGGAGAACCATACGAATGACCAAGATTGCCAACATCAAAGCCCGTGAGGTTCTGGATTCCCGTGGTAACCCCACCGTGGAAGCAGACGTCATCCTGGAAGACGGTACACTGGGCCGCGCTTGCGCACCGTCCGGCGCCTCTACCGGTTCCCGCGAAGCTCTGGAACTGCGCGATGGTGACGCCTCCCGTTACCTCGGTAAAGGTGTTCGCAAAGCCGTTGAAGCCATCAACGGTCAGATTCGTGACGCCCTGCTGGGTAAAGATGCCGCCGACCAGCGCAGTCTGGACCAGATCATGATCGACCTGGACGGCACCGAAAACAAAGCCAACCTGGGCGCCAACGCCATCCTGGCCGTATCCCTGGCTGCTGCCAAAGCCGCAGCTGTCTCCCTGGGCAAGCCTCTGTATGAGCACATCGCCGATGTAAACGGCACCTCCGGCAAATTCTCCATGCCGGTGCCGATGATGAACATCCTCAACGGTGGTGAGCACGCCGACAACAACGTCGACATCCAGGAATTCATGGTCCAGCCGGTCTCCGTGAACAGCTTCGGTGAAGCCCTGCGCGTTGGTGCCGAAATCTTCCATAGCCTCAAGAAAGTGCTGAAGGCCCAGGGCCTGAATACAGCCGTAGGCGACGAAGGCGGTTTTGCCCCCAACCTGCCGTCCAACGAAGCAGCCCTGGCGGCGATCAAGGAAGCCGTCGAGAAAGCCGGTTATGAACTGGGCAAAGACGTCACTCTGGCGCTGGACTGTGCCTCTTCCGAGTTCTACAAAGATGGCCAGTACCAGCTGTCTGGTGAGGGCAAGAGCTTCGATTCCGAAGGCTTTGCCGATTACCTGTCCGGCCTGTGCGACCGTTACCCGATTGTGTCCATCGAGGATGGTATGGACGAGAGCGACTGGGACGGCTGGAAAGTGCTGACCGACAAACTGGGCAGCAAGGTTCAACTGGTCGGGGATGACCTTTTTGTCACCAACACCAAGATTCTGAAGCAGGGTATCGAGAAGGGCATTGGTAATTCCATTCTGATCAAGTTCAATCAGATCGGTAGCCTGACCGAGACTCTGGATGCCATCAAGATGGCTCAGGATGCTGGCTACACGGCGGTCATTTCTCACCGCTCCGGTGAAACCGAAGATACCACCATTGCGGATCTGGCCGTAGCTACCTGTGCTGGCCAGATCAAGACTGGTTCTCTGTGTCGTTCCGACCGGGTTGCCAAGTACAACCAGCTGCTGCGTATTGAAGAGGCGCTGGAAGGCAAGGCACCATACCGTGGCCTGAGCGAAATCAAAGGTCAGGGTTGAGGATTAGCGACGTTTTCTGACCTGCCGGTCCATTCCGGCAGGTAACAAAATGTTAAGGCCATCGCGTTCTGAATGAAAATTCAGACACGATGGCCTTTTTGTACAGTGACTTACAGAAAATTGTTGCTAATCTACTATAAGGTCTATACTTGACCCTCGACTCGTTTATTTTGTTGTTCATTTTCTGTACGGATTCGGCATGAAATCGCTTTGGGCCATTCTGGTAGTGCTGATACTCCTGCTGCAGGTTCGCCTGTGGATCGGGGAGGGCAGTTTTGCGCAGGTGTGGGCCCTGGAGCAGTCGATTGCCGAGCAGCGGGAAGAGAATGCCGAGTTGGCGGCCCGGAATGACCGGCTTTATGCGGAGGTGCGGAATCTTCGCAATGAGCAGGGCGCCGTTGAGGAGCGGGCCCGGATGAATCTTGGCCTGATTCGTGAGGATGAGACGTTCTTTCTCGTTGTTGAAAATTGATTTCAGACCCGGGTGGTGCGAGCGCCGGGGAGTGTCTCTCCGGGAACCGCTACAAGCACATCCATGTGCGCTTCTCTCAGGCCATCCCTGGCCTTCGAAATTCCCGGAGAGACACTCCCCGACGCTCACCTGACCTTTGAAGTGCCGTCCCATGAAAAATGCAGATCTTTGGCTTATTGTCCCCGCCGCCGGTATCGGCCAGCGCATGAACGCCGAATGCCCCAAGCAATACCTCAAAATCAATAACCGTTTCATCCTGGATATCACCCTGTCCCGTTTGTTGGACAACGCCCCGTTTAAAGGTTGTATGGTGCCGCTGAATCCGAAGGACCACTGGTGGCCGGAGAGTGAGTCGGCGAGGGATGATCGGGTGCAGACCTGTAGTGGGGGCAAAGAACGGGCGGATTCGGTGTTGTCGGCTCTGGTAGCCCTGGAGGGGCAGGCGGCGGATAATGACTGGGTGCTGGTACATGATGCGGCGCGGCCCTGTGTTCATTCTGAAGATCTGTCCCGTCTAATTGAGACGTTGTCTGAGCATCCGGTGGGTGGTTTGCTGGCTGCGCCGGTGGCGGACACGTTGAAGCTTGCCGAGGCCGGATCATTGCCGGTGGTGAGTGAGACCATTGACCGGAGCCGGTTGTGGCGGGCGTTGACGCCGCAGATGTTCCGGTTCGGAGCGTTAAAACAGGCGTTGTCATTGTGTCTGGAACGTGGCCAGGCGATTACGGATGAGTCCTCTGCCATGGAGTTTTCCGGTAACATGCCGGTTCTGGTGGAAGGGCGCCCGGATAATCTGAAGATTACGGTCCCCTCGGATCTGGCGCTGGCGGAGTTTATCCTCGGACGTCAGTGATTCCCTGCATTCTGTTCTGTTTTCGGAGATGATCATGCGCATTGGTCAGGGCTTTGATGTCCATGCCTTCTGTGAGGGCGATTCTGTCATTCTTGGGGGTGTGACAATTCCCCATAGCCACGGTCTGAAGGCGCACTCGGACGGGGATGTTCTGTTGCATGCGCTTGCGGATGCGCTGTTGGGCGCGGTGGCGCTGGGTGATATTGGCCATTTCTTTCCGGATTCCAGCGAGGAGTGGGCCGGCGCAGACAGCCGGGATTTGTTGCGGCGGGTGATGCAGCGGGTGCTGGATGAGGGCTACGCGGTTACCAATATTGATTCCACAATCATTGCCCAGGCGCCGAAAATGGCGCCCCATATAGAGGCGATGCGGATGAATATTGCCGAGGATCTGGGCGTGCCGGCTAATCGGGTGAGTGTGAAAGCCACCACCACAGAAAAGCTGGGTTTTACCGGGCGAGGGGAAGGTATTGCCTGTCAGGCGGTGTGTCTGCTTGAGGCGGTTTCCCAGTGAGTGAGGATTCTCAGTGGCTGTTGGACTGGCCGGTGTCTGGCGGAGCCCGGGTTGGTCGTGCTGAACTGAAAACGTCGCCAGAGGATTTCCGGGTTACGGAGTTGCTCTGGCCGGAGCGGGAGGACGATGCCGCGGCGCCAGGTCCGGTTGAGGTATCCGGCGACGGTGAGCACCTTTGCCTCCGGCTGGAGAAAACCGGTGACAATACCGAGTACGTCGCCCGGGAGCTGGCGGCTCTGGCGGGCTGTCGTTCTTTCGATGTTGGTTTCTGTGGCCTGAAAGACCGGCATGCGGTGACGGTTCAGTGGTTCAGTCTTTATCGGCCAGGCCAGGAGGCGGACGATCAGGCGTTGATGGCAGAGGTTGGCCAGCGTTGGCCGGTTCGGGCCGCGGTTCGCCATTCCCGCAAACTGAGGCGGGGTGATCATCAGGCCAATGGTTTTGAGATTGTGCTGCGCAATGTGACGGGCCAGCGCGAGCTTGTGGAAGCCGGGCTTGAGCGGTTGGCGAGTCAAGGTGCTCCGAATTATTTTGGTCCCCAGCGGTTCGGTTTTCAGGGAGGGAATCTCGACCGTGCGGTACAGATTGATCCCTCACGGCTCAATCGCAAGCGCGGACGCGCTGGCAGAAGCGCGTCGAAAAACGTATTGTACTTTTCGGCGGCACGTTCCTGGCTGTTCAATCAGGTACTTGCGGAGCGGGTCAGCAATCGAACCTGGACCGAGGTGTTACCGGGAGAGCCGGAACCCTCAGGTGCCGGGCCCACCGGACCACTCTGGGGCGATGGCGGTACGCTGGCCTCGGGCGAGCAGGAAACCCTTGAGCGTGGTGTGGTGGATGCCTGCCCGGGGTTGGCCAGGTTGTTCCAGTCCACCCGCATGAAACCGGAGCGGCGCCCCCTGGTTGCCCACCCGGGTGAGTTCAAATGGCAGTGGCTGGATACCACCACCCTGCGAGTTCAGTTTGTGTTGTCGCCCGGGCAATACGCCACAACGGTATTGGGCGACCTTTTCGAGCTTGAGGACCTGAGCCTCAGCCGTGATAACAAGTAGTAAGGCTAGCGGAGATAATTGTGCGAATTCTGTTGTCCAACGACGATGGCGTTCATTCGCCGGGTCTGGTGGCGCTGTATGAGGGTCTGAAGGGCCTCGGGGAGCTGAAAGTTGTTGCCCCGGACCGGGATCACAGCGGTGCCAGTAATGCCCTGACACTGAACCGGCCTCTTACGGTAGAGCAGCATCCCAATGGTTTCCGGTCTGTCGACGGAACGCCAACAGATTGCGTACACCTGGCCGTTAACGGTCTGTTCGACACGGCGTTTGACCGGGTTGTATCGGGCATCAATACCCACGCCAATCTTGGTGATGACATCATCTACTCGGGTACGGTGGCCGCGGCTACAGAGGGGCGCCATCTGGGGCTGCCTGCCATTGCTGTATCGCTGGTCAACAATGGCCACTTCCATTACGACACGGCTGCCCGGGTAGTGCGGCTGTTGCTGGAGTACAAGCAGGCCCTGAAACTGGGCCCCCGTTCCATTCTCAATGTAAATGTGCCGGATCTGCCCTGGGAACGGCTTAGCGGGTTCCGCGTGACCCGTCTGGGGCACCGGGAACGGGCCGAAGGTGCGGTGCCGATGACCTGCCCGAGAGGCAAGCAGCGATACTGGATAGGGGCAGCGGGTCAGGGCGGAGATGCAGGCCCGGGTACGGATTTTCATGCGGTGCGTGAAGGCTATGTATCCATCACCCCGGTGCACATAGATATGACCCGGCACGAAGCCTTGTCTGGCCTCCGGGAGTGGGTTGACGGTATGGATGAGAGTACCGGAGGTCAGCCATGACGGCCCAGCTCGAAGGCATTGGTATGACATCACGGCGCACGCGCATGCGTCTGGTGCAGCGCCTGCGTGAGGGGGGAATAGAGTCTGACCGGGTGCTTGAGGTGATTGGCCAGGTGCCCCGGCATATTTTTCTGGATGAGGCGTTGTCACACCGGGCCTACGAGGATACTTCGCTGCCCATCGGGCATGGCCAGACTCTTTCCCAACCCTACATCGTCGCCCGGATGACTGAGCTGTTACTGGCCCATGCGCCGCAACGGGTGCTGGAACTGGGGACCGGCTCCGGTTACCAGACGGCCGTGCTTTCGCAACTGTTCCCCGAGATCTACAGCGTTGAGCGTATCCGCCCGCTCCAGGATCGCGCCCGGGACCGGCTGCGCCAGTTAAACGTGCGCAATGTCCTGCTCAAACATGCGGATGGTGGTATGGGCTGGCCAGAACGAGGGCCCTTCGATGGCATCATCGTAACGGCAGCCCCGGTGGAGGTTCCCAGAGAACTGCTGGATCAGCTGGCCGATGGTGGCGTGCTGATAGCCCCGGTGGGGGAAGAGAATCAGGTGTTGGTGGAGATTATCCGCAAAGGCAATCACTTTGAGCGCCACAATCTTGAACCGGTGCATTTTGTGCCTTTGTTGGGTGGAGTTATCCGTTAATGTCAGAATCGTTGGTATCGGGAACAGACCAAAGCCAGACTGAGTACCATCATCGCCTGCCGGCCATATTTCTCAGGGGTATGGCGATGGGCGCCGCAGATATTGTGCCTGGCGTTTCCGGTGGCACCATTGCCTTCATCACCGGTATCTACTTCCGGTTGCTGGAGGCCATCAGTGCCGCTCCCGTAGCCTTTGTGCGCCAGCTGGTGCGGGGCAATGTGGCAGGGTTCTGGCGTGCCATCGACGGGACGTTTCTGGTCTGTTTGCTGGCGGGGATTGTGTCGAGTATTGCCAGCCTGGCCTCTGTCATTACCTGGTTGCTCGAAACCCAGCCAGTTCTGATCTGGAGCTTCTTTTTCGGTTTGATTGTGGCCTCGGTCTGGCATGTTGGTCAGCAGGTCCAGCGGCCCCGGGCCGGTTTGCTGGTGCCGTTTGTGGCGGGGGCTGTCTTTGCCTGGTGGGTGACGACCTTGCCGGCCAGTGAACTTGCGCCCACGGGCATTGCCTTCCTGGGAGCTGGCGCGCTGGCTATCTGCGCCATGATTCTGCCCGGTATCTCCGGTAGCTTCCTGCTGTTGATTATCGGCATGTACGCCCCTGTTCTTGCCGCGATCAAAAACCTTGAAGTGACCCATCTGGGGCTGTTTGTGCTGGGTTGCCTGATTGGGTTGTTGTCGGTTGCGCGCCTGATTACGCTGGCCTTTCGGCATTTTCACGACACAGTGTTAGCGCTGCTCACCGGCTTTATGGTGGGCGCCTTGAGTAAGGTTTGGCCCTGGCAGGAAACCCTCAGCTGGCGTACCAACAGTGCCGGGCATCAGGTACCGTTGAGCCAGACCCCGGTGACACCGGAAACCTGGACAACGCTTTACGGGCAGGATCCCCAGATTCTGCTGGCGGTGTTAATGGCGGCGCTCGGGCTGGCGTTGGTATTAGTGATTGAATTGGCCGGCAAAAAGGCAAGGCCTGCGGAGAGTGGTTCGGCCTGAGCAAGAGAAAATGTTACCTGGCGCACAAAAAGACTGTTCCCGAGGGTAACAATCCTGTGCACAGGGTAACTTGGAATTGCCCGATAATCGTGCAATATATTAGTAAGTTAGTCCTGAATGATAAGAAACTGGATAAAATCAGGGCGATTCTTAAGACGGATTTTTCATAACCGGGCAGCTTTTAATACGTGACTCTTTTTAACGGGCGCATTCAATTCGAGCATTTCCCCGTTTGGTGGTCTGAAGTCCCGGCTTCTGAGCGCCGGAGCCCTCCATTGTTCCGGGCCATGATGACTGCGCTCCTGGCCGTCGCTGTGCTTGTGCTCTCAGGCTGCAATACCAGTGCAATCTATCAGGACGATCTGTATAACCCTCCGGTTTACTGGGGCTCCCATGTGGTCAAAAAGGGCGAAACCCTGTATCGGATCGCCTGGCAGTACGGCCGGGACTATCGGGAGCTGGGTAATGCCAATGGCATCGGGCCGCCCTGGAATATTCGTCCGGGGCAGGTGCTTCGACTTGATCGCAAGGGCACGATCCCCCGGACCGCGCGGACGACCGCGCCCTCCAGGCCCGCGGCATCACCACCCCCTTCCCGTTCAGGTGCAGGCGCGACGGTGTCGAAACCGGCTGCCAAACCCGCGACCTCCGCTCCGACGGCCAGGTCATCCGGTAGTCAGGTGGTGGCCAATGTGCGATGGCACTGGCCGCATTCTGGCACTGTAATTGCAAACTTTTCTTCGTCTGGCAAAGTCAATAAAGGCATTGATATCGCCGGCAATCCCGGTGATGCTGTCAAGGCGGCGGCTGATGGAAGCGTGGTGTACGCAGGAAACGGGTTGCTAGGTTATGGCAATCTGATTATCGTGAACCATAACGAACATTATTTGAGCGCCTACGCACACAATCGGAAAATTCTCGTTAAGGAAGGGGAGGGTGTGAAAGCTGGACAGGTAATCGCCGAACTGGGCAATACCGGAACCGACAAACCGAAGTTGCATTTCGAGATACGCAAGAATGGCAACCCGGTGGATCCATCCAGGTATTTGCCAAGGCGCTGAAAAACGCGCACGGGCCCGAGGCCCGGAGGGTATTACCCAACAGCCTGACTGAAACCGCGAAACAGAAGAACAAAAACGGCAACGGTAATTGCCAGCCAACAAGTAAATGTCCTGAAGAAAACCAAAACTGAAACACTCCCGGAATAAAAAGAAGTAGCGGGTGACAACAGGATTATTGAGAGGCGGGGTAAACAATGTCAGTAGAACAGGAAGATATCATCATTGATCGCGTAGCAGATCTGGAAGACGCCGACGATCAACTGTTAGCCGAAGACAAGCCTGAAAAAGCTTCTGCTGAAGACGAAACTGCAGAAGTCGAAGACGGATTTCCCGCACAGGGAAAGTACTACTCCAACCAGAAGCAGCTGGATGCCACTCAGCTGTACCTCAACGAAATTGGTTTTTCTCCCCTGCTTACTCCGGAAGAAGAGGTGTACTTCGCGCGGCTTGCCCGTAAAGGGGAAGAGAGCGGCCGTAAGCGCATGATCGAGAGTAATCTCCGGTTGGTGGTCAAGATTGCGCGCCGCTACGTCAACCGTGGGCTGACACTGCTTGATCTGATCGAGGAAGGCAACCTGGGGCTGATTCGGGCGGTTGAGAAGTTCGATCCCGAGCGTGGATTCCGTTTCTCCACCTACGCTACCTGGTGGATTCGCCAGACCATCGAGCGAGCCATCATGAACCAGACCCGCACCATCCGTCTGCCGATTCATGTGGTCAAGGAATTGAACCTGTACCTGCGGGCCGCCCGTGAGCTGACCCAGAAACTGGACCATGAACCGACCGCGGAAGAAATTGCCCGCATGGTCGACAAGCCGGTTGACGACGTAAAACGCATGCTCGGCCTCAACGAGCGCGTTGCCTCCATGGACACTCCGATCGGGGCCGGGAGTGACAAGTCCCTGATGGATACCGTGGCCGATGAGGGCGCGTCGGATCCTGCGGATCTGCTGCAGGACAACAACATGTGTTCATGCCTGGAGAAGTGGATTGATCAGCTCAGCGACAAACAGCAGGAAGTGCTTTCCCGCCGTTTCGGGCTGAGGGGCTATCCCATCAGTACCCTGGAAGAGGTTGGCCAGGAGATTGGCCTGACCCGGGAAAGGGTGCGGCAGATTCAGGTGGAAGCCTTGCGTCGCCTGCGGGAGATCCTTGAGAAAGAGGGATTGTCCGGAAGTCTGCTGTTCAAATAGACTGGATTGACGAGATCAGTGAAAAAGCCGGCCATGGAAACATGGTCGGCTTTTTTGTTAAATGTGGCGGCAAATGAGAACCAGGTGGCGATCAGGCCGCAAAGTTCGTTGTTAGAATGGGCCACCGGGCAGATCTAGGGAGTCGCCCTGGTGTCGAATGAAACACTCAATAATAACGATCGAAAGGAAAGGACTATGAAGAAGGCTCTTACTGCAGGATTTGCATCCCTTTTGCTAACCGGTGTTCTGTCAGCCCCGGCTTCCGCCCTGACCGTAGGGGATGTCGATGTGCCCGATACCTATTCTGCCATGGGGCAGGAACTCAAGCTCAATGGCGCCGGCACCCGTTCCAAGTGGTTTATGGATCTTTATGTGGGTGGTCTCTATGTACCTGAACAGGTGAGCGATGGCGAAGCGGTTATCAACGCTGATGAGCCCCAGGCCATCACGCTGCACATTACCTCGGGGATGATCACCAGCGAGCGCATGACCGAGGCGACCATGGACGGCTTCAAGGCATCCACCGATGGTGACCTGTCTGCTATCCAGTCGGATGTGGACCAGTTCATGGCGGTATTCCAGGAAGAGATCACCGAAGGTGATGTGTTTGATCTGGTTTACCTGCCCGGCGAAGGCGTTCGCGTACTCAAGAACGGCGAGCAGAAAGATACCGTTGGCGGCCTGGAGTTCAAGAAGGCGCTGTTTGGTATCTGGCTGTCAGACAAGCCCGCCCAGGAAGACCTGAAAGAGAAAATGCTGGGCCAGCGTTGATCGCAACCCAGATCTGAAAAAGCCGGCATTCGCCGGCTTTTTTTTGTTCCTGTCAGTTCGCTTTCAAGACAGTCTACTGGTAGTCCCGCTTCTGCTTGAATTCGCACAGATCCTCAATAATGCAGGCGCCACATTTTGGCTTTCGGGCTGTGCAGGTATACCGGCCGTGAAGGATCAGCCAGTGGTGAGCGTCCATCAGGAACTCTTTCGGCACCAGCCTGAGCAAGCGTTTCTCGACTTCCAGTACATTCTTGCCCGGCGCGATACCGGTACGGTTGGAGACCCGGAAAATGTGGGTGTCCACGGCCATGGCTGGCTGCCGGAACGCTGTGTTCAGCACCACATTAGCCGTTTTACGGCCGACGCCGGGCAAGGCTTCCAGGTCTTCCCGCCGGGCCGGGACTTCACTGCCGTGTTTCTCGATCAGAATGCGGCAGGTCTTGATCACATTCTCGGCCTTGCTGTTAAACAGCCCGATGGTCTTGATGTATTCCTTCAGGCCGTCAACGCCCAGGGCAAGAATGGCCTCGGGCGTGTTCGCTACCGGGAACAGCTTGTCGGTGGCCTTGTTCACGCCTACGTCTGTGGCTTGAGCGGAGAGAATGACCGCAATCAGTAGCTCAAATGGCGTGCTGTAATTGAGCTCCGTGGTCGGATTGGGGTTAGCGTCCCGCAACCGGGAGAAAATCTCGGTACGTTTTTCTTTGTTCATGCTGGCCCGATCTGGTTCAGGAAATAGTGCCGGTTACGCGCACCCGTTTGCTACCTGTGCTGGCCGGAGCGGGTTCGGCGGCTTTTCTGCGTTCTTTGAGGTGATTGTCGATGCCGTTCTTCAGGGCAATCAACAACCCGAGGCCCACAAAGGCGCCCGGTGGAAGCACCATGAACAGCATGTCGGGGTACTGTTCGAGCGGCCGGATGACCCAATCCGCCGCCATGGGGCCGAGGAGCAGGTGCATGTCGGCGAACAATGTGCCCTGGCCGATCAGTTCCCTCATAGCGCCCAGGGTCATCAATACCGCAAGGAAGCCGATCCCCATCATGGCGCCGTCCAGAATGGCCGGTAACGGTGGATTCTTGGAAGCAAAGGCATCGGCACGGCCAAGAATGGCGCAATTGGTAACGATCAGCGGGATGAAGATGCCGAGAATCTGGTACAGCTCATAGGTGAACGCTTGCATCAGCAGTTCGGCGCAGGTTACGAACGAGGCAATGATCATGACGAACGCCGGCAGTCGAACGGATTCGCTGACGAAGTTCCGGATAAGGGAGACCGACAGGTTTGAGCCCATTAACACCAATAGTGTGGCCAGGCCCAGGCCGATGGCGTTGACGACCGTGCTGGTGACGGCAAGCAGCGGACACAACCCGAGAACCTGCACCAGGGCAGGGTTGTTGTGCCAGAGGCCATCCTTGATGATTTCGCTGGACGTTTTCGTGCTCATGATCAGGAGTGCTCCGCTGGTTGAGTATCGGCGGCAATGGCTTCCGGAGACAGGCGGCGCTTACCGGGCTCCGGGGGCGCGTTCACCCGTTCGCGGATGATCTCACGGTTCTGGCGAAAATAGACCAGGGTTTTCTGTACCGCTTTCACTACGGCTCTCGGAGTGATGGTGGCTCCGGTGAACTGGTCGAAGATGCCACCGTTCTTCTTCACGTTCCAGGCGTTGGGGGCAGGGTTACCGAGAGACTTCCCGTCAAACCCATAGATCCAGTCAGACTTGCGGGTTTCGATACGATCGCCAAGCCCCGGTGTTTCCTTATGGCTGGTGACCCGAACCCCCAATACCCGGCCTTGAAGATCCAGGCCAACCAACAGGCGGATATTACCGGAGTAGCCGTCTGGTGCCACGGTGGGCAGTATCATGCCGATAGGCCGGCCGTCTTTTCTGGCAACCCAGGCCCGCACGGGGCCTTCAACGGGTAGCCGCTCGCTGGCAGGCAGGGCGACCACATCTTTCAGCAGGTCATTATCATGCTGGCTTTCCGGAATAATCTCGAACAGTGCCCTGGCCTCGGCGCGGGCCGCCTGCTCCTGAATCCGGTCTTTGGTCAGCCCCTGAGTCAGGGCAATGGTGCCGCCGGTAATAATGGCAAACAGGCCCAGGCCGATGGCGCTTCGACGGATGGCGGTGGTTACTGCACTCATGGTCAACCTCCACTCCGGCCCGGGACACCCCGGCGGGCCTTGTGATGGCCGTAAGTGCGGGGTGGTGTGTAATGGTCGATAAACGGGACCGCGAAGTTCATCAGTAGCACGCTGAACGCGACCGCATCGGGATAGTTGCCCCAACTGCGAATCAGGTACACCAGGACACCGATGCCGGCACCGTATATCAGCTTGCCCTGATGGCTGGTGGCTGCCGAAACCGGGTCGGTGGCAATAAAGAACGCGCCAAGCATGGTACCACCGGCCAGCAGGTGCAGTTGCAAAGGCGCGTACTGGTCGGCGTTGCTGCCAAAGGCCAGGCTCATGGCGGCAATACCGGCCAGGAAGGCGACCGGAATATGCCAGGTTATGATTCTAAGGGCGATCAGCAGGACGCCGCCGGCCAGGAAGGCCAGATTGACCCACTCCCAGCCCCGGGCAATCAGGTCGCCAAAGGTGGGGTGGCCGAGCACTTCCACTGACGTGTGACTGGCAATCTTGTGTTTGTATTCGTCCAGCGGTGTTGCCATGGTCCAGCCGTCGACGGCGGTCTGGCCCCCGGTGAAAATCTTCGCGAGGGTCTCACCGAAGCCGGGCGCGCCGCCCCAGAGCGTGGCTGCTTCGGCCCAGTTGGTGGTCATGGCGACCGGAAACGAGATCAATGCCAGGGCATAGCCCACCATGGCCGGGTTAAAGGGATTGGAGCCCAGACCACCGTAAAGCTGCTTGGCCACTACGATTGCTGAGACCACGGCAATACCGGAGACCCACCAGGGCGTGAACTGGGGCAGGGATAGCCCGAGCAGCAGGCCGGTGACCGCCGCGGTGTTGTCACGCAGGAAAAAGGCGACGGGTTTGCCGCGCAGCTTCAGGAAGGCGGCTTCAGAGCCCAGCGCCAGGGCAATGCACCAGACGACATTGATCAGGTTGCCCCAGCCAAAGAACAGAGTCTGGGCCAGCAGGCCGGGCAGAGCGGCCAGAATGACCCAGAGCATGACCCGTGACGTGGGCCGCGCGCGACGAGCATGGGGTGAGGACTGTTGAACAAGAGCCATGAAGTTCCAGCCTGATTGAATTATTGAGACGACGCGGGTTCTTCCGCCACTTGCTTGCGAGCCTGATCAAGCGCCTGCTGAGCCCGTTGCACCCGATCATGGTTCTTGGCGACAGCACGTTCCAGTTTCTCAACATTATCCGCCTGCTGAGACCGGGCCTCATCGAGCATGCCCTGCATGGTGTTGAGCTTGGCTTCTGCCTGGGTGAGTTGCTTCTCCAGCGCCTCTATGTCGGGTTTGTCATCGGCCACTTCAGTGCTGCTCGGTACCGGTTGCTCTTTGGTGTCGGCGGCTGTTTTGGCCTTCTTGCGTTCCAGGGCCTGCTGTACCAGGGCGGCTTTGGCTGCCCGGTCGTCGCTTGCCTGGCCATCGGCGGCGGCCATTTCTGCTTCCGCCTGCTTTTTGGCCTGAGCTTCGGCAGCAGCCTTGGCCCGCTCCTTGCGCCGTAATTCCTTTTCCTGTTGCTCCCGTTCCAGGCGGGCCTGACGTGCCTCGAAGCGCTCGCGAGCGCGATCCGCTTTCAGCTGTTCCGCGCGCTGGGTGCGAATCTCGCCTTTGGCAAACCGATAGTACTGGACCAACGGAATGGAGCTGGGGCAGACGTAGGAACAGGCTCCGCATTCGATGCAGTCGAACAGGTTCAGGTGTTCTGCTTTCTCGAATTCACCCGCCTTGGAATACCAGAACAATTGCTGCGGCAACAGTTCCATGGGGCACGCCTCGGCGCACTGTCCACAACGGATGCACGGCTGCTCTGGCGGCGGAGCCGGCAGTTCTGCCGCGGTTGCCGCGATCACGCAGTTGGTGGTTTTTACCACGGGCACGGAATCGGTGGTCAGGGTATACCCCATCATGGGGCCGCCAAGAATCAGCCGCTCAAGACGTTCCTGCGCCATCCCTGCCGTTTCGAGCAGGTGATGGATCGGCGTGCCAATCAGGACTTCAAAATTGCCGGGTTCCCGCACGGCCTCGCCGGTAACGGTTACCACACGGGATATCAGCGGCTTGCCCTCAAAGACAGCACGGCCCACGGCGACGGCAGTTCCGATGTTCTGGCACATCACCCCGATATCGGCAGGAATACCGCCACTGGGGACTTCCTGGCCGGTCAGAATCTGTATCAATTGTTTTTCACCACCAGACGGGTACTTGGTGGGCACCACCGCAATTTCAATCTGAGTGCCCGCCACCGCCTTGCGCATGGCGGCAATGGCCTCGGGCTTGTTGTCTTCAATGCCGACAACGCACCGGGAAGGCCGGAGAATCCACGCCATCACTTTCAGGCCGGCAACCACCTCGGCGGCCTGCTCGCGCATGGTCATGTCATCGGCGGTGATGTAGGGCTCGCACTCCGCGCCGTTGAGAATCAGGGTATCGACCTTGCGATCCCTTGGTGGCCTCAGCTTGATATCGGTAGGGAAACCGGCGCCCCCCATGCCGGAAATGCCGGCCTCGCGAATTCGCTGCAGCACCGCTTCCCGGTCAAGTTGTTTGTAATCGTCAATCGGTGACAGGGCGCACCACTGGTCTTCGCCATCCGGTTTCAGTACCACGCACCAGTCCGCCATACCGGACGGGTGGGGAACCGGACGCTGTTCAATGGCTTCGATCACCCCCGAAGTGGGAGCATGCACCGGCACACCCATGCCATTGGTAACGTCTGCGATTTTCTGACCTTTCAGCACCCGGTCGCCCACCGCAACCACCAACTCTGCCGGTTCGCCGATGTGTTGTTGCAATGGCAATACCAGGCGATCGGGCATGGCGCCCTTGCGGATCGGGCGGGCCGTGGACTGATGCTTGTTCTCGGGCGGATGAATGCCGCCGGTGAAATCCCACAGCTGAGTCATCAGGCGCTGGCTCCCTGGCGATCGGTGGCGATGATTTGGGGCGCTGGAGGTGTCCAGGTCCAGGTACGGATATCCGGCTCGATGGTGATCATGTCGATGCAATCCACCGGGCAGGGTTCCACGCACAAGTCACAGCCGGTGCACTCGCTTTCGATGACGGTGTGCATATGCTTGGCGGCCCCGAGGATGGCGTCTACCGGGCAGGCCTGGATGCACTTGGTGCAGCCGATGCATTCATCTTCACGAATGACTGCGACACGCTTGGCCTGTTCAACGCCGTGTTCGGCGTCCAGGGGCTGGGGTTCTACATCCAGCAGGTCTGCCATGGCCTTGATGGTGCTTTCGCCGCCTGGCGGGCACTTGTTGATGGCTTCGCCTTGGGCGATAGCTTCGGCGTAGGGGCGGCAGCCGGGGAAGCCGCACTGGCCGCACTGGGTCTGCGGCAACAGTGAATCGATCTGGTCTACCAGCGGATTGCCTTCAACCCTGAACCGCTCAGCGGCAAACCCCAGCAACCCGCCAAAGACCAGCGCCAGTGCCAGCAGAACCACAACGGCAATCAGAAAGCTTGTCCACATAAAACAATTGCTCCGTCAGACCGTAACCAGGCCGGTAAAGCCCAGAAACGCCAGCGACATGAGACCTGCGGTAATCATACCAATGGCGGCGCCACGAAAGGCAACCGGTACATCAGACACGGCAATCCGCTCGCGCATGGCCGCAAACAGCACCAGCACCAGGGAGAAACCGGCCGCTGCGCCAAAGCCGTACAGCACGGATTCAACGAAGTTGTTGTTTTTATTCAGGTTAAGCAGGGCCACGCCCAGAACCGCGCAGTTGGTGGTAATCAGCGGCAGAAAAATACCGAGTACCCGGTACAGCAAGGGGCTGGTTTTGCGCACCACCATTTCGGTGAACTGAACCACCACCGCAATTACCAGGATGAAGGTGATGGTTTTCAGGAAAGCCAGGTCCAGCGGTGCCAGCAGATAGGTATAGGCCAGGTAACTGCACACCGAAGACAGCGTCAGCACAAATGTGGTGGCCAGCGACATACCCATGGCGGTTTCCAGTTTCCCGGAAACCCCCATGAAGGGGCACAGTCCCAGAAACTGCACCAGCACGAAGTTGTTCACCAGAATGGTGCTGACCAGTATCAGCAAATACTCTGTCATCGGAGCGTCTCAGCCTTGCTGCTTACATTACCCGCATGCCGGGTGTGGCGCCGGAATCCGGAGACAGGATGAAAATCTCTTTGCCACCCGGGCCTGCGGCCAGAACCATACCTTCAGACATGCCGAACTTCATTTTCCGGGGTTTCAGGTTGGCCACCATCACGGTCATACGGCCTTCCAGGTCTTCCGGTTTGTAGGCGGACTTGATACCAGCAAACACGTTGCGTTCGCCATGGCCTATATCAAGTGTCAGGCGAAGAAGCTTGTCTGCGCCTTCCACATGCTCGGCTTTGACGATCTTGGCGACCCGCAGGTCCACCTTGGCAAAGTCGGGGAATTCGATCTCCTCAGCCACAGGTTCCAGGTCTGCGGTCGGCGCCGCTGAGGGCTGACCGACGGCTGCCGGCATTTCTTCTTTCGAAGCGTCCAGCATTTTCTCAATCTGCGCCATATTCACCCGGTTCATCAGCGGCTTGAACTTGTCGATGCCGTGATTTTCCAGCAGGGCGGCGCGGTTGTTCCAGTCCAGGCGGGAGTTCAGGAACGACTGCGCGGCATCTGCTGTCTTCGGCAGCACCGGTGCCAGGTAAGTCATCAGCAGGCGGAACATGTTCAGGGCGTTGGTGCAGATGGCCTGCAGCTTGTCGTCCTGGCCTTCCTGCTTGGCAATCACCCAGGGCTGCTCATCGTTCACATACTGGTTAGCAATGTCTGCCAGCTCCATGATCCGGCGCATGGCACGGCCGAACTCGCGGGCTTCGTAGAACTCGGCGATCTGCTCACCGGCATCGATAAACTCTTTCAGTTTGTCCTGCTCGGTGACCTTGCCCAGCTTGCCGTCGAAGCGCTTGGTAATGAAACCGGCACTGCGGCTGGCGATGTTCACCACCTTGCCGACCAGGTCCGAGTTCACCCGTGCGGCAAAGTCATCCAGGTTCAGGTCCATGTCATCAACGCCACCGGTCAGCTTGGCGGCGAAGTAGTAACGCAGGTATTCCGGGTCCAGGTGATCCAGGTAGGTGCGGGCCATGATGAAGGTACCGCGGGACTTGGACATCTTCTTGCCGTTCACCGTCACGAAGCCATGGGCCCAGACCGCGGTTGGCGTGCGGAAGCCTGCATCGTGCAGCATCGACGGCCAGAACAGGGCATGGAAATTGATGATGTCCTTGCCGATAAAATGGTACACCTCGGCGCTGGAATCCTTCTTCCAGAAATGCTCGAAATCGATGCCTTCGCGGTTGCACAGGTTCTTGAAGCTGGCCAGGTAGCCGATAGGCGCATCCAGCCACACGTAGAAATATTTACCGGGTGCATCCGGAATCTCAAACCCGAAATAGGGCGCATCCCGGCTGATGTCCCACTCCTGCAGGCCCGCATCCAGCCACTCAGCCAGCTTGTTGGCCACCTGGGGCTGCAGGGCACCGCTGCGGGTCCACTTGCTCAGAAAATCGTGGAACTCCGGCAGTTTGAAGAAGTAATGCTCGGATTCTTTTTCCACAGGGGTAGCGCCAGACACCGCAGAGCGGGGATTGATCAACTCGGCGGGTGTGTAGGTGGCGCCGCAGGCCTCACAGTTGTCACCATACTGGTCTTCGGTTTTGCACTTGGGGCAGGTGCCTTTGATGAAACGATCCGCCAGAAACATCTCCTTTTCCGGATCAAAGAACTGCGTGATCTTGCGCGTGGCAATGTGATCATTGTCCTTGAGCTGGCGGTAGATGTACTCCGAGAAGTACTGATTCTCCTCCGAGTGCGTGGAGTAATAGTTGTCGAAACGGATGTGGAAGCCCGCGAAGTCTTCCTGATGCTCCTGACGAATCCGGTCGATCAGCTGCTCCGGGGTAATTCCCTCACGCTCGGCCCGCAGCATAATGGCGGTGCCGTGAGCATCGTCTGCGCAAACGTAGTAGCAGTTGTGGCCACGCATGTTCTGGAAGCGCACCCAGATATCGGTCTGAATGTATTCCAGCAGGTGCCCCAGATGAATGGGCCCGTTGGCGTAGGGCAGGGCGCTGGTAACCAGAATATCGCGCTGTTGCTTGCTCGCTTGCGTCATGGTGATGTCCGAACCTTATGTTGAGTCGGGTTGGAAAGACAAAAACGGGGTTCCGGCGCCAATCGCAATTGATTGTTCCAGGTAAAGACCCCATATGGTCAGAAACGGGCACAGATGATACCTTCCGAGCCATCATTTTTCACCTGCATTCAAGCTTATGAGCTTATTCCGGAGACTCCGATGACCCAGATTTCCCAACAGGCCCTAGAAGCCGCCGTTCGCGAATACCGGGACCCCTACCTGAACAAAGACCTGTACGAACTGGGAGCTGTGAAAAACCTGAGCGCAGACGACAGCGGCAACGTGACCCTGATGGTCGAACTGCCATACCCTTCAAAAGGCATCGCTGGTGGCCTGAAACAGATCGTCGCCAACGCTCTGGAATTTGTCGATGGCGTTGAAAGTGCCGAGGTACACGTAGCCCAGAAAATCCACAGCTACAAAACCAACAAAGACCTGCCGGCCGTCCCCGGTGTGAAAAACATCATCGCCGTCGCCTCCGGCAAGGGCGGTGTGGGCAAATCCACCACCGCCGTCAACCTCGCTCTCGCCCTGCACGCCGAAGGCGCCCGGGTCGGCATCCTTGACGCCGATATCTACGGGCCCAGCATCGGCATGATGCTCGGCGTACCCGAAGGCAAACGCCCGGACGTACGCGAAAACAAATACTTCGTCCCCATGCTGGCCCACGGCCTGCAAGCCAACTCCATGGCCTTCGTCACCACCGACAAAACCCCCATGGTCTGGCGAGGGCCCATGGTCAGCGGTGCGGTGATGCAACTGCTCCAACAAACCCTGTGGGATGAACTCGACTACCTCATCATCGACATGCCTCCCGGCACCGGCGACATCCAGCTCACCCTGGCCC
>NZ_DIHV01000139.1:18844-30843 GCF_002420325.1 Marinobacter sp. UBA5687 | reverse complement strand
CCTGACCTATCTGGTCGGGTTTGCTGCGGGCTGGTGGCTGGGCCGTCTTCGGTCCCGCAAGCCCTGGTCGCCACTGCAGGAAGAGCAGGTGGGTGATCTGCTGTTTTATATGGCTCTGGGCGTGATTCTCGGTGGCCGCTTTGGCTACGTAGTGTTTTACAACTTTGATGCCTTTATTGCGGACCCACTCTGGTTGCTCCGGGTCTGGGAAGGCGGTATGTCTTTCCACGGCGGCCTGCTGGGGGTGATGCTGGCCATGTGGTGGTATGGCCGAAAAACCGGAGCCGGGTTCTGGAAAATCGCCGATTTTGTCGCGCCCTTGGTCCCGGTCGGGCTGGGTGCCGGGCGAATCGGAAATTTCATAAACGGCGAACTCTGGGGCAAACCGACAGACGTAGCCTGGGGCATGGTCTTTCCGCAGGCGCCAGACAGCCTTGCCAGGCATCCGTCACAGTTATATCAGTTCGCGCTGGAAGGCGTACTCCTGTTCGTGATTCTCTGGTGGTTCTCCTCAAGGCCCCGCCCGAGAATGGCAGTGTCCGGCCTGTTTCTGGTGTGCTATGGCATCTTCCGTTTCCTGGTGGAGTTCGTTCGCCAGCCAGATCCACAGTTGGGTTACCTGGCCTTTGACTGGTTGACGATGGGGCAGGTGCTCTCTGCACCGATGATTGCCGCCGGCGCCGCCCTGATGCTCCTTGCTTATCGGAGAAACGCCCAATGAAAGCCTATCTCGATCTGATGCAGGATGTTGTCGATAACGGATTCGACAAAGGTGATCGTACTGGCGTGGGCACCCGCTCGGTGTTCGGCCGCCAAATGCGTTTCAATCTGCAGGACGGATTCCCGCTGGTGACGACCAAGAAGGTCCACCTGCGCAGCATCATTTATGAACTCTTGTGGTTCCTCAAGGGTTCCACCGACAACACCTGGCTGACAGAACGCAAAGTCAGCATCTGGAATGAGTGGGCGCTGGAAAACGGCGATCTGGGGCCGATCTACGGCAAGCAGTGGCGCAGCTGGCAATGCCACGACGGCCGCGTGATTGACCAGATCAGCGAGGTGATCGAGCAGATTCGCACCAAGCCCAACTCCCGGCGCCTGATCGTCTCCGCCTGGAACCCGGCTGAGCTGCCGGACGAGTCCATCAGTCCGCAGGATAACGTGCGGGAGGGGCGCATGGCCCTGGCGCCTTGCCACTGTCTGTTTCAGTTCTATGTCGCCGACGGCAAGTTGTCTTGCCAGCTCTACCAGCGCAGCGCCGACCTGTTCCTGGGCGTGCCCTTCAATATTGCGTCCTATGCCTTGCTGACCCATATGATTGCGCAGCAGTGTGATCTGGGGGTGGGCGAGTTCGTGCACACGTTTGGTGATTGCCACTTGTACCGGAATCACCTGACGGACGACATCGTATTCGAACAGCTCAGGCGTGAGCCCCGCGCGTTGCCGAAGCTGGTCATCAAGCGTAAACCGGAATCCATCTTCGACTACGAGCTGGAAGATTTCGAGTTCGAAGGTTACGACCCGTACCCCGTGATCAAAGCCCCTATAGCGATTTGACCAAGGAACCCGTTATGCGCAAGGCCCTCATCGTAGCTATGGCCCGAAACCGGGTGATCGGCCGGAATAACAAGCTGCCCTGGTATCTGCCCGGTGATCTGCGCTACTTCAAGCAGGCCACCATGGGCAAGCCCATTATCATGGGCAGAAAGACCTGGGACTCCATCGGCCGGCCCTTACCCGGGCGGATGAACGTGGTGATTTCCAGAAATCCGGAATGGCAGGCGCCAGCCGGAACCGTTGCCGCAGCGTCGCTGAACGAAGCGTTGGTGAAAGCGGAGGCCCAGGCGGAGCTTGAAGGTGGTGATGAGGTGATGATTATTGGCGGAGGCCAGATCTATGCTGAAGCGCTGCCAATGGTTGACCGGATATACATCACTCAGGTGCACGCAGAGGTGGACGGCGATGCCTTCTTTCCGGAAGTGAACTGGGACGAGTGGGAAGAGATCGGGCGCGAAGATTTTTCTGCGTCTGACAACAATCCTTACGACTACAGCTTTGTCGTATACCAGCGTAGCCGGTCAGAATGACCGGCTAGCCAATCAGGCCTCAGCGCGGCGCGCGCTTGGGGCCTTTTCCTGCAGGTTTGCCGCCCTTGCCGGCGGGCTTGCCACCTTTCGGCCCGCTCTTGCGGAAGCCGGGTTTGCCATCCTTGCTGAACTTCTTGCCAGGGCCGCCTTTGCGGAAGCCGCCTTTGCCCGGAGGCGGGCCTTTGCGATCCCGGCGAGGCGCGGCGGAAATCTCGGGCAGTGCTTCCGGCTGTTCCAGTGGCAGAGAATCCGGCTGGGAGGCTTCCAGCAAGCAGGCCATGGCGCCAGCGATGGCGGCCATGTCCATGTCGTTACGTTCGGCGATCTCGTCCAACAGGGCGATGGCCTTGGCGGCGCGAGGATCGTCGGTGAAGCCCAGCAGCTGCGCCTCAAACTGTTCTACCCGCATTTTCTGCAGGGCGGCAGGTGACGGCAGCTGGTACGGTTCCATCGGGGAGTTGGTGGCCCGCTCCAGAGTGCGCAGCCAGCTGCGCTCACGCGGAGTCACCAGCAGGATAGCCTTGCCGGTGCGACCGGCACGGCCGGTACGGCCAACCCGGTGGATGTAGGCCTCGGTGTCGTAGGGCACATCGTAGTTGATAACGTGAGTAATCCGGGGCACGTCCAGACCACGGGCGGCGACATCGGTGGCAATGATGATATCTTTTTTGCCACGCTTGAGATCTTCAACGGTCTGTTCGCGCTGACGCTGGTTCAGGTCGCCGCTCAGGGGCGCCACAGCGTGGCCGCGTGCGGACAGCTTCTCTGCCAGCATGGTGGTTTCGGCCTTGGTGCGCACGAAAATGATCGAGGCGTCAAATGGCTCAACTTCCAGAATGCGGGTCAGCGCATCCAGCTTGCGCTCGGCGTAGACCGGCAGCACAAACTGAGCGATGCGTTCCACCGTGCGGGTTTCGCTCTCGATTCTTACTTCGGTAGCGTTTTTCAGGTAAGTCTGCGCAACCTTCTTGATCTGTGGCGGCATGGTGGCCGAGAAGAGCGCGCGCTGGCAGGTGTCCGGCGTCTTCGCCAGGATGGCTTCCACGTCATCAATGAAGCCCATGCGCAGCATTTCGTCGGCTTCGTCCAGCACCAGTGCCTTCAGGCCGTCGAGCTTCAGGGTGCCCTTGCGCAGATGGTCGAGCATGCGGCCAGGTGTGCCCACAATAACCTGGGCGCCACGCTTCAGGCCGCGAATCTGTGGTGAGAAATCCTGGCCACCGTAAATTGGCAGAACATGAAAATTGCGGAACTTGCTGGCGTAGGTGGTAAACGCTTCCGCGACCTGAATCGCCAGCTCCCGGGTAGGGGCCAGTACCAGAATCTGTGGCTCGGCCACGTTCGCATCAATCCGGCTCAGTAACGGCAGGGCGAAGGCTGCGGTCTTGCCGGTACCTGTCTGGGCAACGCCCAACAGATGGTTGCCGGCCAGCAGAGCAGGGATGGATTGCGCCTGGATGGGCGACGGGGTTTCATAGCCAACGGCGGAGACGGCTTCCAGTACTGCTGGATCCAGCCCCAGTTCGGCAAAAGACAATTCTGACATGAATGTACTCGGTATTCGGAGGGTATCGCACTGCACAGGCAATGCATGATTTTGGCGCATTATAGTCTGTTTGGGGTGGTTTTTATACGACTATTGCCAGGCAATCGATAGGTAGTTGCCGGGGCCGGCCTATTGTCAGGCTTCGGTAAGTGGTGCAGTCTTACCGGTTTGCAGGCTAATGAACAGGATCTAAAACAAATGACGTTCGATGACCTTCTCGGTGATGTCCGGAATAACGGCGAAGTGGTGATACCGTCAGACTGGGGCCAGGGACGTGCAACGTTCGGCGGCCTGGTAGCGGCCCTGGTGTTTGAGGTGATGGCATCAAAGGTGGCGGATGATCGCGCCATGCGGGCCCTTCAGGTGTCTTTTGTCGGCCCCGTAGAGGCGGATGTGCCGGCCCGTGTTGAGGCCGAAGTTCTGCGTGAAGGAAAGGCAGTATCCCAGGTCCAGGGACGGATCCTTCAGAATGGCGAGCCACGCCTTGTCTGTCTTGCCAGTTTGGGGGGCGACCGTGAGTCTGCTGTCCGGGTGGCACCGACGTCGGCACCGGAAGCGGTTGCGGCAGAGCAATGTCAGTCACTTCCGTATATCCCGAAAGTGACGCCGGAGTTTACCCGGCATATCGAAATGCGCTGGGCGTTTGGCCATATGCCATTCTCCGGTAAGGGCGGGCGCGAAATGGGGGGCTGGATGAAGTTCCGGGAAGCCCCAGAGACTATGACCGACGCCCACATTGTTGCTCTGGTTGATGCCTGGCCACCGGCGCTGTTGCCGCATCTCAAGGGGCCGGCCCCAGCCAGTTCCCTGAGCTGGGCGCTGGAGATTGTCCATCCCCGGCCTGCCATGAAGCCGGATGACTGGCTGCTGTACCGGGCAACCATCGACCAGGCTGGCGCCGGATATGGTCACACTCATGCTGGTATCTGGACCCCGGCCGGTGAACTGGTGGCCCTGAGCCGGCAAACGGTTACAGTCTTCGGCTGAGTGAGGCGGGCCTGGCTATCAGGCCGCCATCTCGGCTTTGAGCGCGTCCAGAATGACCCGGGCAAACTGTCGGGGAGAATCTTCCTGCAGGAAGTGTCCGCCGTTGAGGGTGATATGGGGCTGGCCGAAGGCTCCGGGGATTCGCCGCTGCATGTAACGGTCGCCACCCCGGGTAATCGGGTCGCCGTTGCTGAAGCAGGTGATAAAGGGTTTGCGCCATTTTTCCAGCACGCGCCAGGCTTCCCGGTTGGCGGCACTGGCCGGGCCGCTGGGCGACGTTGGCACCAGTGCCGGGAAAGCCCGGGCTCCGGCTTTGTAACCCGGTGTCGGAAAGGGCGCCTCGTAGGCGGCTATTTCGGCCGGGCTGAGTGATCGCTCGGTACCAAGCTGGACGATCCGCCCTATTGGAAACCATGGGCTATGGCTGGCAAACGCCTTCCAGAGTCTGAAGACGGCCGGCACCCGGGTGTCCCCCGTTGGCAGCATGCCGTTGCCGACAATGATCCGGCTGAACCGGCGATGATGCTCTGCCGCCAGCCTTAATCCCAGCAGTGAGCCCCAGTTCTGACACACCAGCGTGACGTTGGTCAGGTCCAGTGTTTCAAGCCAGTGGGTCAGCCAGCGCATGTGACTGTCATAACTGTAGTCGCTGACATCGGCGGGTTTGTCTGACTTGCCAAAACCAATCAGATCGGGCGCCAGAACCCGGTGGCCCGCTTCGGCGACAAGCGGAATCATGTGCCGGTAGAGATAGGACCAGGATGGCTCCCCGTGAAGCATCACCACTGGGTCTGCGTGGGCTGGCCCTTCGTCCACATAGTGCATCCGAAGACCTGGCTCAACATCCAGATAGTGTGCTGAAAAGGGGTAATCCGGGAGGCCTGCGAAGCGGGCTTCGTCGGTTCTCAGAATACGCATGCCATCGACTGTCCTGACTGAGTGGTTGCGTGATTATCGGTACGACAATCGTCGAAGGTCAGGATAAATCAGATGGGAATTTTGTGTGTTTGAGTTGCGTAACAGAGCGTTGCCAGATTGAATCAGGATGCGATGTCAAACAAGCGTTCGGGGTTTTCCACCTGGGCCAGAGCCTCGTCGCAGCAGTTCACCGCGCCGCAATCGTCCGCGGAGCACAGGCCGATGGTGTTGCACTCAATGGCTTGATGGGCGTCGCCCTGGTTACGGAAAATTCTGGCGCGGGAGAGAATGGAATGGCAATGCCCGCATAACAGGGTGGGCACGGCGCTCCCCTGGGCCAGGATGGCAGTGTAATGGTTATTGTCTGTCATAGTTATCCTCCTGATCAGATCACAGTAAGGGCGAAGTGTGACATTTCAAAGTCAGTCCGGGCCTTGGCCCCGCACTTCGGCTTCCGCAGTTATACGTATCAGGCGTCAGGATCGACCAACGGCCGGCGGTTGGAGCGCTTGTCCTCCCAGTCGAGTTGCTTGGGGTCGTACCAGCCAAGTCCGTCCAGAACCCGTTGGCGAGTGTATTCAGACAGCGTGGGCCAGAGCTCCTGGAAATCCTCCAGGCCGCGATCCCGCAATCGTTGCTGCTTGCCACTCAGGCGGCTGATGGTTCTGGGCAGGTGCAGAGCCTCGCCCAACTGGCCGGGCACGAGTACCTCCTGGCCCATCACCTTGCGACGATGGGTTCGGGCTGCCAGCACTTTCTGCAGTTCCAGTGCGGCCTCCAGCGCGCTCTCCACGGTAAAGTTGTCTGCTTCCAACCACATAACCTGTATTGTTGGCTGATCGATAACCAACCACTATAACGCGAACCCCGCTACATTGGCCACGCTATCGTGGTAGTCTGCTTTCCCTATCGGCCCCGATGGGCATGTTCTGGACAGGAATTGTTTAACTATGTACGCAAAACTTGAAACACGGACTTTTCTGGCGATGCTGCTCGGTGTGTCGCTTGCGTTCATTCTGTTGATGAAGCCGTTCTTTGGCCCGATCTTCTGGGCGGTGGCCATTGCTCTTATTTTCCATCCGGTGCAGCAGTTGCTGGTACGCAGACTTGGCGACCGGCCGACATTAAACGCCCTGATTACACTGTTCGTGTGTATGGTGATCGTGGTGATTCCGGTGCTGGTACTGGGCGCGGCGCTGATCGCGGAAGGTATGGGGATCTACCAGAAGATCCAGGCCGGAGAAATTCGGCCGGGGGAATACATTGATCAGGTTAACCAGTCGTTTCCTGCCATCCAGGCCTTTCTGGCCCAGTTTGACATCAACTTTGCGGATCTGAGGGACCGCGCCGTTAATGCCTTTCTTGGGGGGAGCCAGTTTCTGGCCAAGCAGGCCCTGGGCATCGGGCAGAACACCTTTCAGTTCTTTCTGGGGCTGGCTCTGATGGTTTACCTGGCCTTTTTCCTGATCCGTGATGGCCAGAAACTGATAGAGCTGATGATTCGCGCCTTGCCGCTGGGTGATGAGCGTGAGCGTCTGTTGTTTGCCAAATTCGCGGAAGTCACCCGTGCCACGGTCAAGGGTAACCTGCTGATCGCCATCATTCAGGGAGCGCTCGGTGGCATGATTTTCTGGATACTGGGCATTACCGGAGCCTTGCTGTGGGGGGTGGTCATGGCCATCGTCTCATTGCTGCCAGCCGTCGGGGCTGCGATTGTCTGGGTGCCGGCGGCTATCTATCTGGCTGCCGTGGGGGACATTGTGCCGGCCATCATTCTGACCGCCTATGGGGTAGTGGTGATTGGTCTGGCGGATAACCTGCTCCGGCCTGTGCTGGTAGGGCGGGACACCAAAATGCCGGACTATCTCGTGCTTTTGTCCACCCTGGGCGGCATTGTTATGTTCGGCATCAATGGTTTTGTCATGGGTCCGCTGGTGGCGGCGCTTTTCATGGCATTCTGGGGCATTTTTATCCGTGAATTTGGCCAGTATCACTATGCCGATCCGGCAAATCCCGAGAATGGTCCGGCCCGCGAAGATTAAATTATGTTATGGTCTAGGAAGCGCTGATACGTAGAGGAAGGCGCCACACTATAAAAACAGAACAGCAGATGTCACAGAGATATCCAGGAGTAGATCAGGTGAGAACCATGAAAACAGTCACCCGTCATATCGGCAGGACGGCGCTGGCGGTCGGAACGGTCGCCCTGCTGGGTCTGGCACCCGTTGCCCAGGCCAATGAAGTGGTCGCGCTCAAGCACGCGCTTTATGGTGCCGGTTACGACATCACCAATGTCAGCCCGAGCATGGATGACAAGACCCGGGCGGAACTGACCCGCTTCCAGAAAGACAACGGCCTTGAGGCAACCGGTATTCTGAACGAGGAAACCGAGCGTGCTCTGGGGCTGATCACCGTGCAGCAGGCGGCCGCTGATGCGGGCCAGTCTGCGCCGGCGGCAACTGCGCAGGCGGCACCGGAAGAACCGGCTCCAGCTGAGACCGAGTCTTCTGCCGAAGACGCCATCGAAGAAGACGAAGATGGTGGCTGGTCGCTCTGGTAAACGCCAGTCCCCGGATAAAAAAAGCCCGCAAGGCAAACACTTTGCGGGCTTTTTTGTGGTCCAGATTCAGTCCAGCTTGCTCAAATCCCGAACCGCACCTTTATCGGCACTGGTGGCCAGCAGTGCGTAGGCTTTGAGGGCGGCGGATACCTTCCGGTCTCTCGGTAGCTCCGGTTTCCAGCCCCTGGCGTCGCGTGCTTCCCGTCGCTGTGCCAGTTCTTCCTTACTGACCTGAACATTGATAGATCGGTTGGGGATGTCGATCAAAATGGTATCGCCATCCTCAATCAGTCCAATCGCGCCACCGGCAGCAGCTTCCGGCGAAGCATGGCCGATGGAGAGCCCTGACGTGCCGCCGGAGAACCGGCCGTCAGTCAGCAGTGCACAGTCCTTGCCCAGCCCCTTGGATTTCAGGTAGCTGGTCGGGTAGAGCATTTCCTGCATTCCTGGACCGCCTTTGGGCCCTTCGTAGCGAATGATCACCACATCACCGGCTTTGACCTCGTCACCCAGAATGCCCGCTACGGCGGAATCCTGGCTTTCGAAGACCCGGGCCTTGCCCTCGAAGACGTAGATGCTTTCATCAACGCCCGCGGTTTTCACTACGCAGCCATCCTGGGCGATATTGCCATACAGTACCGCCAGACCGCCTTCTGAAGAATAAGCGTGTTCCACGGAGCGGATGCAGCCGTCTTCACGGTCGCCATCGAGGCTTGGCCAGCGGGTGCTCTGGCTGAAGGCTGTCTGAGTCGGAATGCCGGCGGGGCCGGCTTTGTAGAATTCGATCACTTCGGGTGTTGGCGAGCGCATGATGTCCCAGGTTTCCAGGGCTTCACGCATGGTTTTGCTGTGAGTCGTGGGCAGGTCAACGTTGATCAGGCCGCCGCGCTCCAGTTCACCCAGAATGCCCATGATGCCGCCGGCGCGGTGCACGTCTTCCATGTGGTACTTGGGGGAGTTGGGAGCAACCTTGCACAGCTGCGGAACCTTGCGGGACAAACGATCGATATCGGCCATGGAGAACTCAACACCGCCTTCCTGGGCCGCAGCCAACAGGTGCAGGATGGTGTTGGTGGAGCCGCCCATGGCAATGTCCATGGTCATGGCGTTCTCGAATGCCTCCACGGAGGCGATGCTGCGTGGCAGAACGCTGGCGTCGTTCTGCTCGTAATAGCGTTTGGCATTCTCCACAATCTGGCGACCGGCTTTCAGGAACAGCTGTTCCCGGTCGGCATGGGTGGCCAGCATGGAGCCATTGCCGGGCAAGGCCAGGCCGATGGCTTCGGTCAGACAGTTCATGGAATTGGCGGTGAACATGCCGGAGCAGGAACCGCACGTAGGGCAGGCGCTGCGTTCGTATTCCTCGACCATCTCATCGGTCGCCGTTGGATCGGCGGCGATGACCATGGCATCCACCAGGTCGAGCTTGTGTTCAGAAAGCTTGGTTTTTCCGGCTTCCATCGGGCCGCCGGAAACAAAAATGGTGGGAATGTTCAGGCGCATGGCGGCCATTAGCATGCCCGGGGTAATCTTGTCGCAATTGGAGATGCACACCAGCGCATCGGCGCAGTGGGCGTTGACCATGTATTCCACCGAGTCGGCGATGATTTCCCGCGACGGCAGGGAGTAAAGCATGCCATCGTGCCCCATGGCGATACCATCATCCACAGCAATGGTGTTGAACTCTTTGGCAACACCGCCGGCCGCTTCGATCTCGCGGCAAACCAGCTGGCCCAGGTCTTTCAGGTGAACGTGCCCGGGCACAAACTGGGTAAAGGAGTTGGCAACGGCGATGATGGGTTTGCCGAAGTCCTCGTTTTTCATGCCGGTGGCACGCCAGAGGGCGCGGGCACCGGCCATATTGCGGCCGGCAGTAGAGGTGTGGGAACGATACTGGGGCATGGTAGGCGGTTCTCTCCCTAGGTTATCGGATAAAGTTAAAGACCAGAGGATAACAGATTCGACGCCGCTCGCATGGCTGTTTTCCCGAGTGGCGATTACAATACGTAACATGTGATGCCCGTTTTTTATCCAGCAGTTCAGGGGAGTCTGCCTATGGGCGGCCAGGAAAGCCTGCCGTTACGTCGTCTTAAAAGTTTTCAGCCTTTGGGCCGTCTGACTGACGATCAGCTTGTGCTGTTGGCCAGCCGGGCTGAGCGCAGAACCCATGGACCAGGGCAGAGGGTCATGGAACGGGGCGTTCGGGATGGGCTGGATTATTTTCTGATTTCCGGCGCCGTGGAGCTGCAATCGGTTGATGGTCGTAAGTCGACCATTGAGGCTGAGACCGATAAAGCCCTCAATCCAGTAGCCCGCCTGCAGCCCCGGATGTATGACGTTACTGCGGTCAAACCCTGCGAGTTTCTGGTGATCGAGCAGGAAGTGCTGAACCAGATGCTGCGGGCGGCGCCCATTTCCCAGGTGGAAATGGACTCGTCCGATCACGACGAAGACCAGAGCGAAGAGCACCATCTGTTGATGGAGTTCTACTCTGAGCTGCGGTCCAATCAAGTCCAGCTGCCGAGTGTGCCGGATGTGGCCTGGAAAGTCCGGCGGGTGGTGGACCGGGAGGACTCGTCGGCCACCGAGGTCGCTTCCGCGGTGTCGGCAGACCCGGCCATGGCGGCCAAGCTGGTACGTTCCTGCAACAGTCCGCTCTATCGCGGTTTCAGCGATGTCCGCAATGTGCGTGAGGCTGTGGTTCGGCTGGGCTTGCGTACCACCCGGCAATTAGTGACGGTGTTCGCCATGCGCGAGGTGTTCAAGACCCGTCGGGCGGCATTGCAGAAAGAAATGGAGCAGCTATGGCGCCATTCCCGGGAGGTGGCAGCGCTGTGCTGGGTGCTGGCGGACCACGCCACACGCATTGATCCTGAGGAAGCCTTACTGGCGGGGTTACTGCATGATATCGGGGTGGTTCCTGTGCTGGTGCAGGCCGAGCACCACGTCAATCTGTTCGCCGATGACAGAAACCTGCACCATGCCATCGACGAACTCCGCGCCGATGTCGGGTGCGCGGTACTTGAGAACTGGGCGTTCCCGAAAGCCTTCGTGGAGGCGGTGCGCCATGCGGAAGACTGGCATCATGAGTGCCGGGAAACTGCGCCCCAACTGGTTGATGTGGTGATTGTTGCCCAACTGCATTCGATGATTGGCTCCAGCCAGAATGAGGGGCTTCCAGCCTTTGATCAGGTGCCGGCATGGCGCCGGCTGGGCGAGCTGGAACTGAATGCTTCCAGAAGTCTGCAACTGCTGAGTGAGGCCCGGGAACGGGTGGAAGAAGTGCAGAAGCTTCTTTCGATTCGATAGACCAAGCCGCAGCAGGAGCCTGGCCGGTAGTGACTGAAAAACTTATGAACGTACCGCTGTTTCCATTGAATTCAATCATACTCCCCGGGGGGCGAATCCCCCTGCAGCTGTTCGAGCCCCGTTATATCGACATGCTCACCCGTTGCCTGAAGGAGGATCGCGGCTTTGTGGTGGTTTTGTTGCGAGAAGGTGCCGAGACCGAAGCCCGGGCCTCGTTCTACGACATGGGCACCTACGTCCGGATCATCGACTTCCAGCAACTGGATAACGGTTTGCTGGGTATCACCGTTGAGGGAGATTGCAAGGTTTCCGTCGTCCGTAGCTGGCAGCAGGAGGATGGCCTCAATGTCGGCGATGTGGAGTGCCTGATTGCCGAGGCCGAGAGCGATGTGCCGGAACGCTACCATGAGTTGCCCTCGGTTTTGCGGGCACTGTTCCGGCATCCGGTGGTCAAGGATCTGGAAATGGATGTGGATTATGACGATGCCCGCCATATTGGCTGGAGGCTGACCGAATTGCTGCCGCTGGATAAGCAGGAAAAACAGCGGCTGGCGGAATTGCAGGATCCGCTTGAACGGCTTGACCGACTGCA
>NZ_DIHV01000139.1:0-18460 GCF_002420325.1 Marinobacter sp. UBA5687 | reverse complement strand
GTTTCCCAGTTACCCATCATGTACATGGCCACGAAAACCAGCCAGCCGATTCCGGCGGCCCAGGTCAAGCTGTCCGGGCTCAGCGCCACCCTGTCGTATCGGCTGTAACTGGCCCGTGTCGCACCGGTGATCGCGAGCCCCAGAAACAGGCCTCCAAGCACATCCGTGAACCAGTGCACGCCGAGATACAGTCGGCTCAGCGCTACCGGTAGCAAGGGTAGTGACAGAAACAGGTAATGTTGCCAGCGCTGGTGTTTGCGGTTTTCGCCCGCGACGAAGCTGGCGGCCAGGGTAACCAGAACGGTCATACCGGCCGTATGCCCGCTGGGGAACGCGCCGGAGCTTGGTGCCGAGAGCACCTGATCTGGCCGGCTGATGCCGATGCCCGCTTTCAGCAGCCAAACGCTGATCCCGGTGATGGCTGCGGCACTGGCAATATGAATGGCGGCTGCGTAGTAGCCCCGGAACGCCAGCAACAAAACGGCAATCACGGCGGCAGCGAACAGGACCGGGGGATCTCCCAGCAAGGTGAACGCTACCATCGGAAGATCCAGCAGGGGTTGGCGCAGAGCGCCGAACCATTGCAGCACTTGCTGGTTCATAAAGGCCAGCTGATCACTGACTCCGACCAACTGTGCCAGCCCAAGAAACAATGCGAGCGAGGTGGCTGTCATTAGCAGTGAGGGCAGAGGAAATTCCCCCTGCTGAGCCGGCCGCTCGCTGCTGTACAGACGCCAGAACCGGTGTGTTGCGTCGTATTGACTCATCCGGGATTCCAGCCATTGATAGAGCCAGCTCCCTTCACCAACGCCGAGCCGAATCCGCAAAACAATCAGATAGACAACCACCAGCGCCGCACCACTGATCGCAAGTACCAGATAGAAATGGGGTGGGGGTTTGATCTCGCTGCCCATAGCCGAGCCTACGAAAAATCCCGGCAGGATATACACCAGGGCCCAGCCCGTGGCTGATAGCAGATTGAAGGTGAGAAAGCGCTGCCAGGACATGGTCAGCGCACCAGCAATCAGTGGAATGACCGGGCGTATCGGCCCAACGAAACGGCCGATGACCACGCTTTTTCCTCCGTGGGCGCGAAAAAAGCTCTCTCCGCGGGCAATGAGCCCCGGGTATCGACTGAATGGCCAGACGGTATTCAGACGCCCCTTGAACAGGCGGCCGATGGCGAAGCTGATCGCATCCCCCGCCACGGCGCCAAGGCCGGCCCACAGCAGGGCGTCGGACAGGGGCAAGCCGCTCTTGCCAGCGAGCGCGGCAAATGCGAACAGTAAAGCCACTCCGGGCACGATGATGCCGGCCACCGCCAGCGATTCTATCAGCGCGGTCAGGAACAGGGCGGCAATCAGCCAGCCCGGATTGGCGGCGACCCAGGAAGTAACGTCGGTGAGCCAGGTCGCGGTCATGCCTTGACGGGCTCTCCCGGGCTGAACCAGGCAGAATCCTCACCCCGCTTCCGCGCTTCGAGCATGGCGGTGACGGCGCGGTCACGCAATGAATGGGTGCTGGTGTCGCCGTTGCCCCGGGTGGTGCAGCCGAGGCTGACCGAGATCTTGCCAACCTGGGCCCAGTCATGTTCGCTGAGCATTCTGCGAATGCGCTCTGCGATGACCCGGACCCCTTCCTCCGGCGTAAACGGCAGGATCAGGAAAAACTCCGAGCCGTTGATGCTGTAGAGCGAATCCCCGGCCCGGATGATTTCAAACAGGGTGCCTGTGACGTCGCGCAGCAGCGTTTGCAGGCCGGCCTTGCCGTGCAGGTCGCGAATTTCGTCGGCATGGTCGATGTTCAGGCTGATCACCGACAATGGGTGGCCGGTGGCAATGGCACGACTGATTTCCTTCTGCAGTGTCTCATCCAGAAAACGCGCGTTATGGGCTCCGGTGGTGGGGTCGGTAATGGCAAGATCCTGGGCCGATTGCGCCATGTGGTCGTAGTGCCAGATATACAGGGCGGTCACTGCCAGAAGTGCCATAAGGCCGGCTGTCGTCATCAGGGCAGTGTCTATGGGTGTCGACAGCCAGGCGACAACCAGCACCGGCACCAGTAGCATCGCTGAGAGCATTAGTCCATGCCGCAGGGGCAGAATCAGCAGGTTCAGAGAAAGCAAAGGCATGGCCCAGTGGCTGATGCCCGGGGCATCCATTGTCAGTACCGCTGCAACCAGGCCACTGTTAAGGCCGGCGAGAATGACCAGGTGGCCGGGTGCGGAAAGCTGCTGGCGACGGCATAGCCAGGTGTAGACCAGGCCGGCAACCAGTAAGGCGGTCATGGCCAGGGCCAGATAGAACAGCTGGTAAAAGCCGTAACGCAGGTTCTGCAGTGCCAGCGCGGCGGTGAACAGCGCCGCCAGGCCGTAGCCAAAGGCGTGGGTCCAGGTTCGGAGTCGGGTCTCGGTCATTGCGCTGCCTCCCTGCCGGAAGGTTCAGTCAGTCCGCTGGCCTCTGGGGGGACCGGGTTGCTGTAGGTCTGGGTCCGGTTACCACCCTGCTGTTGGGCACGCCGCAGGGCGTTGGCAACGCTCTGTTGCAGGCTGTCGGCATCGTCGCCGATGTTGAGCCCGGCCACGCCGGTACTGACCGTAAGCTTCAGGCCGTGCGAATCCATCAGCGTGCACAGGCCGCGGCGAACCTGTTCTGCTGTTCGGGCAGCCTCGGCAGTATTGGCGCCGGGGAGAATCACCAGAAACTGAAGGTCGGCCACCCGGTAGTAGGTATCGAAATCCCGAAGCTGGGAGTGCAGGTAGCGGCCGATGCGTGGCAGAATCGCACGAATGTCTTCGTCCGGATCGACGTCGCTCAGGTGAGTATCCAGCCCGATCATCATCACCGACATGTTGGTGCCTTCCCGCTCGCTGCGTTGTATTTCCTTGTGCAGGTCGGCTGACAGGTATTCCCGGCTGGCTGCCTGGGTAAGCTCATCGGTACGGCGCAGGGGCGCAAGCTGCCGGGATTTGTACTCGCGCATGAACACCAGAATGGCTCCGAGGAGCGTGGTCAGTACCAGTGCCGTCATCATCTGGTGCCTGTCCGGGAGGGCTATCGCCCACTGGGTGCCGGCCAGCACCAGGAAAATGAAGATAACAGTAACAATGGCGGCCAGATAGACCGGCGCCATGGCAAACAGTACCAGCGGTAGGGCATAGAGCCAGTGGCTAAGTGGCCAGGGGCCCAGCCAGATGGCCGATACCAGCGCCAGAACCAGGGCTGTCAGAAAGAATGCCCGTAATTGTGGCCAGGGGGCATTTTGATGTGTTTTGCCCTGATGGGTGCCCGCAAGGCAAAGACCAGCCGCAGCTGCCGCTGCCACTGCCGCCAGCAGTTCCCCCATGAACAGACAGAGCCCGGTGGTCAGGCCAAAGGCAATAAACCCGCTGCGGGAAAACTTGCCGGGAAGAAATTTTTCGGCGGTTTGGGGCATTGAGTCTGTCCTTTGCTGGCGCATCCATTTGAACCTGTGCAGCGCTATAATAGTCGTTTGGGGTGCGGACTTGAAACGGGAAAGGTAAAGTAACCCTCCCGTTTTGGAATCAGCTTGCAGAATTAAGGGTAAATCAATGGATGTAGCAGCCTACATGACGGAGCTCGGCCAGCAGGCCAGGGCCGCTTCCCGGGAAGTCGCCCGGTCCTCCACTGCCGTGCGGAATCAGGCACTTCTGGCCACCGCCGCCGCCCTGGACGCCGCCAGATCCGAGCTTGCCACGGCTAACAGCAAGGATCTGGAGCGTGGCCGGGAAAACGGACTCGACAGTGCCATGCTGGATCGCCTGGAACTTACCTCTCAGCGCATCGATGCCATGATTGAGGGTTTGCGACAGGTGGCTGCGCTGCCGGACCCTGTGGGTGTGATTACTGATATGACGTATCGCCCGTCGGGTATTCAGGTAGGCAAGATGCGGGTTCCGCTGGGGGTGATCGGTATCATTTACGAGTCCCGGCCCAATGTCACGGTCGAGGCTGCCAGCCTGTGCCTGAAATCCGGCAACGCAACCATTCTGCGCGGCGGCTCCGAGGCGATTCACTCCAACCAGGCCATTGCCCGTTGTCTCAAACAGGGCCTGAGCGAGGCGGGGTTGCCGGAAACTGCAGTCCAGGTGGTCAGCACCACCGACAGGGCCGCTGTGGGTGAGCTGATCACCATGCCTCAGTTCGTGGATGTAATTGTTCCCCGCGGCGGTAAGGGCCTGATTGAGCGCATCAGTCGGGACGCCCGTGTGCCGGTAATCAAACATCTGGATGGTGTGTGTCATGTTTACATCGACAGCCATGCCGACCCGGAGAAGGCGCTGAAGGTAGCGGTTAATGCCAAAACCCAGCGTTACGGGACCTGCAATACCATGGAAACCCTGCTGGTTGATGACGAGGTGGCGGAGGACTTGTTGCCGCTGCTGGCGGAACAGTTCCGAAGCAAAACCGTGGAGTTGCGGGGGTGCCAGCGCACCTGTGCCATTCTAGGAGATATTGTCGAAGCTACCGAGGAAGACTGGCACGCGGAATACCTTGCCCCCATTCTGGCGGTGAAGGTCGTTGATGGACTGGATGGTGCCATTGAGCACATCAATCGCTACAGCTCCCAGCACACCGACAGCATCATCACCGAAAACTACACCCGAGCCCGTCGGTTCCTGACTGAGGTGGATTCCAGCTCTGTCATGGTCAATGCCTCAACCCGATTTGCCGATGGCTTCGAGTATGGCCTGGGCGCTGAGATTGGTATTTCCACCGATAAAATCCATGCCCGTGGGCCGGTCGGTCTGGAAGGGCTTACCTCACAGAAGTACGTGGTGTTCGGTGACGGCCATATCCGGACCTGACACCATGCACGTGATCTACGGTGGCACCTTTGACCCGATTCACCACGGTCACCTCCGACTGGCACTGGAAGTGTCCGAGGCGCTGGAGGTGAGCCGGGTGCATCTGGTGCCCAGCCATATCCCGCCGCATCGGGGTAACACCGGAGCCAGTGCAGCGCAGCGTCTGGAGATGATCCGGCAGGCCATCGCTGGCGAGCCCGCGTTGGCGCTGGACGAACAGGAGGTGCGGCGGGGCGGAGCCTCATACACTGCCGATACACTGCGCCAGCTTCGGGCCGAGCTGGGGCCGGATTGCCCTCTGGTGATGGTGGTCGGTACCGATGCCTTCTCATCGTTTGACCGCTGGCGCGAGTGGCAGGAGATCCCCGGGCTTGCCCATATCGTGGTGGTGCGCCGCCCCGGCTCGGAACTGCCGGTGGGCAGCGAGGCAGCGCAGTTGGTTGCAGAGCGCTGTGTGGGTTCAGCGTCGGAGCTGCATTCGCGGCCGGCGGGCCAGGTACTGGAGCTGGCACCGCCGTTGCTGGATATTTCCGCCACGGGTATTCGACGGCGTATCGCGGCGGGCCGGTCGCCACGCTACCTCACCCCGGATGACGTCTGCCGGAGCATCCGCGCCTGGGGGCTCTACGGTGCCCGGCCCGTTGAAGGCCAATAGGAGTTATTCACAGGCGTCTTTGATGCTACAATCGCGTCTGAATATCATTGATCGGGTGGCCATACCGGCCAGTACCCGTACTACAGGGTAATTATGCAGGCTGAACAACTGAAAGATCTGGTCGTTAACGCACTGGAAAATATCAAGGCTCAGGACATCAGTGTGATTGATGTTCGCGACCGCACCAGCGTGACCGATTTTATGGTTCTGGCATCCGGTACCTCCAACCGACATGTAAAATCCCTCGCGGATTCGGTGGTGATCGAGGCCAAAGAGCAGGGTGTACGTGCATCCAACGTTGAAGGTGAAGGCGGCAGTGACTGGATCCTGGTTGATCTGGGTGACGTGGTTGTTCACGTGATGATGCCTGCTACCCGGGAGTTCTACGATCTGGAGCGCTTCTGGCGTGATGCTCCGGATCTCGGTGCTGCGGGCAGCGAGTAGTCATGCGCCTGCGTCTGATCTGTGTGGGGCAGAAAATGCCCGACTGGGTCACTGCGGGGTACAACGACTACGCTCGCCGGATGCCGCCCGAGTTGCCCCTTGAACTGACTGAAATCCCCATGGCCCACCGGGGCAAAAATCCCGACATCTCCCGGCTGATGCAGCGGGAAAGCGACGCTATCCTGTCTGCAGCAGGCGCCCGTGACCGCGTGGTGGCTCTGGAGGTGGGTGGGCGCCCCTGGTCAACGGAAAAACTCGCCTCACAGTTGGAAAACTGGCAACAGGACGGCCGGGATGTCGCTTTTCTGGTCGGAGGCCCCGACGGCCTGGCGGATGCCTGTCGACAGCGAGCGGACCAGCAATGGTCACTGTCGCCTCTTACCTTGCCCCACCCTCTGGTGAGAATCCTCTTGGCTGAGCAACTCTACCGGGCCTGGACCATCACCCGTAACCACCCTTACCACCGGGCCTAGGAACAGACATGGTCTGGGGCGAACTGAAAAATACCGCAGCGGAGCGCCGGCTGTTCCAGCGCCGGGCCATGGTGATGCTGGTATTCGTCCTGGTGCTGATGACCGGGTTGCTGGCGCGGATGTACCAGTTACAGATCGTTGAGCACGAGATATATACCACACTGTCTGACAAAAACCGGGTTCAGGTACAGTCGGTACCGCCACCCCGAGGCCTGGTGTACGACCGGAATAACGTTCTGCTGGCGGAGAATCGCCCGGTATTTAGCCTGACGGTAGTGCCGGAGCGCGTTGGCGATATGGACGCAACACTGGCGCGCCTGAGCGACATTCTGAGTATTGCCGATGAAGATCTGGAACGGTTCGAGCGCCGACTGCGGGAGCCGCGGCGTCCGTTCCAGGCGATCCCCCTGAGTTACGATCTCGACGAAGCCGAAATTGCCCGCATGGCAGTGCACCGGCATCAGTTTCCCGGGGTGGAAGTTGAGGCCGAACTGGTTCGCTACTATCCCCATAGCGAGCTGACCGCCCATGCCCTGGGGTTTGTCGGCCGTATCAATCGCGATGAGCTCCAGCGTATCGATCCGGTCAATTACGCGGGGACCAACTACATCGGCAAATCCGGGATTGAGCGTTTCTACGAGGAGGCGCTTCACGGTCAGGTGGGCTACCAGCATGTAGAAACCAACGCCCGTGGCCGGATCTTGCGGGTGCTTGAGCGAGTAAATCCCGTTCCGGGCGAAGACCTCCAGCTCCATCTTGATTTGCGGCTCCAGCGTCGGGCGCATGAGCTGATGGAGGGCAGGCGAGGTGCGATCATTGCTATCGAGCCCAAGACCGGCGGGATTCTGGCGCTTGCCAGTGTGCCCGGTTTTGATGCCAATAAGTTTGTGACCGGTATCAGCGTCAATGATTATCGCGAATTGAGTCAGAGTATCGATAAGCCGTTGTTCAACAGAGCGCTCCGGGGCCAGTATCCTCCCGCCTCGACCATCAAGCCCATGATGGCTGTTGCAGCGCTGGACAGCGGAGCAACGGATAAAGACCGTAGAATCTGGGACCCGGGATACTTCCAGCTACGTGAGGGCGGGAGGCGCTTTCGGAACTGGAATCGCTCTGGCGATGGCTGGGTGGATCTGAAGTACTCCATGGCGAGATCCAATGATGTTTACTTTTACGCAGTGGGCGTTGATATGGGGGTGGATGTCATGTCTTCCTATCTGGCCCGGTTCGGCTTTGGTGAGGATGCCACCCTGGATGTGTCCGGTGCTTTGACCGGGTTGTTGCCGACCGCAGACTGGAAAAGGGCCGTGAGAAATGAACCCTGGTATCCCGGAGACTCAGTCAACATGAGCATTGGGCAGGGTTTTTTGCTGGCAACGCCCATGCAACTGGCAACGGCTACAGCATTGATTGCCAATCGCGGAGCCTGGGTTGAGCCCAGGTTGCTTAAGGATGTTCACGGCGACAGTCCAGTGGAGGAGTTCCTGCCGGAGCAGACGCATGAACAGCTTGAACTGAAGGATCCTGACGATTGGGAATATGTCGTCGATACCATGGAAGAAGTGATGCATGGTGCCCGGGGGACGGGTCGAAGCGCTGGTCGAGGCGCAAGCTACCGAATGGCCGGTAAAACCGGCACGGCCCAGGTATTCAGTCTTGGTCAGGATGAGGAGTACGACGAAGAGCAGATAAGGGAACGGCTTCGGGACCACGCGCTGTTTGTCGGGTTTGCGCCAGCGGATGACCCCAAGATCGCAGTGGCGGTTATCGTTGAAAATGGTGGCAGTGGCAGCGGCGCCGCGGCTCCGGTTGCCCGGGCCTTGTTTGATGCCTGGCTGGAGGAGTTTCCGGCGGAGCAGGCGGAACCTGTAATCAGCGATTCCAGAGCGGCCGGGGGAGATAACTGATGGCCGGCAGCAAATTGTGGAGCACTCAGACTAGCAGCGATCTGGGGCGCAATCGCAGTATCTGGTCAGCGTTGCATCTGGACCCGATTCTCCTGGGGCTTCTGTTGTTGCTCGTCGGTGGCGGCCTTTTTGTGCTTTACAGTGGGGCTGACCGGAATATTGATGTGGTCAAGGCACAGGGTATTCGCCTGGGCGTTGCCTTTGTGGTGATGTTCGTATTCGCTCAGTTGGATCCGGCGGTCTTTCGCCGATGGGCGCCCTGGCTCTACGGCTTGGGACTGATCGGGCTGGTCGCCGTGTTGTTGGTGGGTGTCGGTGCCAAAGGGGCGCAACGCTGGCTGGCGTTGCCTGGCCTGCCCCGGTTTCAGCCTTCCGAGTTCATGAAGCTGGTGGTGCCGATGATGGCAGCCTGGTATCTGTCTCGCTATTACCTGCCACCGACCTTCCCGAGGGTGATGACGGGGCTGGTGATCGTTCTGCTGCCGATGTTCCTGATCATCCAGCAACCGGATCTCGGTACCTCCCTGCTGGTCGGCATGGCCGGCATTTTCGTGGTGTTTTTTGCCGGTATCAGCTGGAAGTTGATTGCCGCGTTCCTCGCCATGGTCTCGGTTTCTGCCCCGCTGATGTGGTTCTTCGTCATGCGGGAATATCAAAAGCAGCGGGTATTGACGCTGTTGGACCCTCAGAGTGATCCGCTCGGAGCCGGCTGGAACATTATCCAGTCGAAAACCGCGATCGGTTCCGGCGGTATGGAGGGCAAGGGCTGGTTGCAGGGTACCCAGTCACACCTGGAGTTTTTGCCGGAAAGCCACACCGACTTTATTGTCGCGGTGCTGGCAGAGGAGTTCGGTTTTATCGGTATGTTGCTGCTGTTGACGGTGTACTTCCTGATTATCCTGCGTTGTCTCTATATCTCGGTTACCGCCCAGGACTCCTTCAGCCGGTTGGTGGCCGGAGCGCTGACGATGACGTTCTTTATCTATATCTTCGTCAACATCGGAATGGTGAGCGGCCTGTTGCCAGTGGTCGGTGTGCCTTTGCCGTTGATCAGCTATGGCGGCACCTCAAGTGTCACTTTGATGGCGGCGTTCGGCGTGCTGATGTCGATTCACACCCATCGCCGGATGATCACCGCCTGAACCAGTAATGATGGCTGCCCGGTAATGGTGTATACACAAGGGAACCCGTTACAATGTTGCTGGTCAGTAATGGCGGTATCAATACACAGGTTTTGGGGTAGTGAACAGACATGGTCAAGGTCTCTGACAAACGGATTCCCGCACTGGCTTTAGCTGCCTTGCTGGCCGGCTGTGCCAGCAGTCCTGAAGTTGACCACTCGTCACGCTACACCATTAAGCAGGATCGGGCTCCTTCGGGCAGTTTTGACGCCAGTGGCCTGGCCGATGCCACACCCCGATATGAGCAGCCACGGTCGGCTGGCAACAAGTCGCCCTATACGGTCTGGGGCAAGCGCTATCATGTGATGGACAGTAACGACGGCTACGTGCAGCGCGGCACCGCGAGCTGGTATGGCGAGAAATTTCACGGCCACAAGACCTCCAACGGTGAGGTGTTCGACATGTATGCCATGTCGGCGGCACACAAATCCCTTCGGATTCCGGGTTACGCGCGAGTGACCAATCTCGATAACGGCCGTTCGGTGATTGTCCGTGTGAACGATCGCGGCCCCTTCCACGGGGATCGGCTGATCGATCTGTCCTATGCCGCTGCCAAGAAGCTCGGCTATCAATCCCGTGGTACCGCCAGGGTCGAAGTGGCCGCTATTTCGGTGCGTCCGGACGGCGCCATGTTTCTGGCTGGCAAGCCGTTTGATGCCGCTGGCCAGGCTCCGGTGGTTGCCTCGCCGGCTTCCGGATCAACAGACCTGGCTGCCGGTGAGGGGCTGTTTGTTCAGCTCGGCGCATTCAGTCAGCGGGATCCGGCTGAGGCCATGCGCGAGCGTCTGCTGGGAGTGCTGGATAATCCGGTGAGGGTCCGGGAGATCACCACTGATAATGGCCGGTTCCATCGGGTTCAGGTGGGGCCATTCAAGAGCGAGGGCGACGCGCGCTACGCTCAGAACCTTCTGGAATCCAGAGGGTTCCGGCAGTCTATTGTACTGACCGATTCGCACTGAACCGACTGAGTTCAGAACCAACATAAGACAAGCATCTGACGACGAATGAAACTATCCATGGCTTTCAAGACTGTAACTCGAACACTGTTTCTGGTTTTTTCCCTGTTGCTGATGAGCGGGCAGGCCTCGGCGCAGGCGGTACTGATCCCGTCTCCGCCGCAGATTGCCGGTAGCTCCTGGGTATTGATGGATCCGCTCAGTGGTCGTGTGATCATGGAGCACAATAGCAATGAGCGTTTGCCACCGGCGAGTCTGACCAAAATGATGACGGCCTATATTGTCGAGCGCGAGCTGGATGAAGGCCGTATCTCCATGTCGGATATGGTACCTATCAGTGTCAAGGCCTGGCGCACAGAGGGGTCCAGAACCTTCGTGCAGGAGGGCACCTCGGTGTCCGTTGAGGATCTGCTCAAAGGTGTGATTATCCAGTCTGGCAACGATGCGTCTGTGGCGTTGGCCGAGTTTGTGGCCGGCAGTGAAGGGGCTTTCGTGGACATCATGAACCAGCAGGCGCAACTGCTGGGCATGAAAGATACCCACTTCGAGAACGCCACTGGCCTGCCCTCCGCAGACCATTTCTCAACCGCCTACGATCTTGCGGTACTGGCACGGCATATTATCCAGGACTACCCGGAAAACTACCCGCTGTATGCGCAGAAGCACTTCACCTACAACAATATTCGTCAGCCCAACCGAAACAGCCTGCTATGGCGGGATGACAGCGTTGATGGTTTGAAAACCGGGCACACGGAAGAGGCCGGTTATTGCCTGGTGGCATCGGCCAAGCGGGGTGAGACCCGGCTGATTGCTACGGTTATGGGAACCAGCAGCTCTGAGGCCCGGGCCCAGGAAGTGCAGAAAATGCTCAACTACGGCTTCCGCTACTTTGAAACCGAGCGGCTGTTCCGTGCCGGTCAGGAGCTGATGGCGTCCCGAGTGTGGGGCGGTCAGGCGGATGAGGTGTCGGTAGGCATGCCGGAGGATATCTATGTCACCATTCCCCGTGGCTCCCGCGAGCAACTGGAATCGGTGGTCGACCTTGATTCCGTGATAAAAGCGCCCATTAAGGTGGGAGATGAGCTGGGCCGCGTTCGTGTTGTTCTGGACGGTGAAACCCTGGTGGATGAGCCTGTGCTGGCGCTCACAGAAGTGCCGGAAGGCGGTTTGTTCAAGCGCATCTGGGATGCCATCAAGCTGTTTTTTGTTCAACTGTTTAACTGAGGTTGAGGCGCTGTTTGCCTTAGCCGGGAGTAATGTGCGGCATGACTGAGCCGAAAGCACCAAAAATCGAGTTTCCCTGTGACTATGTCATCAAGGTGATTGGCAATGCCGCGCCCGATTTCACCGAATTTGTGGTGGAGGTCGTTGAGCAGCATGCCCCGGGACTGTCTGAAGCGGACATCTCGGTGAACGACAGCAGCAAAGGCCGGTTTTCTTCGGTTCAGCTGAAAATTGTGGCGACCGGTGAAGATCAGCTCAAAGCACTCTTTGAGGAGCTTAAGGCCAGTGGCCGTGTTCACATGGTGCTGTAACGGTGGCTGACCTCATCGTACGGTCACTGGGGCAACAGCCCTACATGGAAACCTGGGAAGCGATGAAATCGTTCACCGCCAACCGGGACGAGGCCACCGTGGATGAGCTCTGGTGCCTGGAGCATCCCAGGGTGTTTACCCAGGGGCAGGCGGGCAAAGCCGAGCATATCCTTCTGCCAGGAGACATTCCGGTAATTCAGGTGGATCGTGGTGGTCAGGTGACCTACCACGGCCCCGGGCAGTTGGTGATCTACCTGCTGATTGATCTGACCCGGCGTAAACTCGGGGTGCGTAACCTGGTCAGTGCCATTGAGCAGGCGATTGTCCGTACCCTGGCCCAAGGCGGCATCGAAGCAGCACCGCGGTCAGATGCGCCGGGTGTCTATGTGAACGGCGCCAAGATTGCGTCCTTGGGTTTGAGGGTTCGCCGGGGCTGCTCCTTCCATGGACTGGCTCTGAATGTGAACATGGACATGGAACCCTTCTCCCGAATCAACCCTTGTGGTTACGCGGGCATGTCCATGTGCCAAGTCAGTGATTTTGAGGCTGGAGCCTCGGTCTATGACCTGGAGCGCCGGCTGGTGAGCGAGCTGGTCGACGGCCTGGGCCACAGTCAGGTGGAGCAACGTCAGGGCTGGTGAAGCGCCTCAGTAGCCTGACACACGCGATTTCTCCCCAGCGTCTTGGCTTGATACAGCGCCTCATCGGCCCGTTGCAGCAGGCGATCGATCGACTCCGAGCCCTGTATACATGCCGCGCCGATACTGATGGTGGCGGTCACTCGCTTGCCTGCGCAGTCGATGGCCTGGCTCGCCACGGCAGAGCGAATCCGCTCCGCCGTGGCAGCGGCTTCGGTCAGGGCGGTTTCGGGTAGTAGTACCAGAAACTCTTCTCCGCCCCAGCGGGCAATGGTGTCCACTTTGCGGCTCTGGCCGGTCACGGTGCGGGCAACCAACACGATCATGTCGTCGCCCGCCTGGTGACCGTAGCTGTCGTTCACATTCTTGAACAGGTCGATATCCATCAGCAGAACCGAGAAGCTGCGACCGTTACGCAGGTAGCGCTGATACTCTGTTTCCAGTTGTTCCAAACCTTCGCGGCGATTGGCCAGGCTGGTGAGTGCGTCGTGCTTGGCGGCGTACTCGAATTCTGCGGCCAGCCGGATCAAGCCTAGCTTGCTCCGCCGCCGGCTCTGATCGAGGATGTAGCAAGTGGCCATTTCGAAAGCCAGCACGATGATCATGGAAAGCCGGAAGCTGGTACTGTAGGGCGAGTCAAAAACCATATCCCCCAACGGGCTGAACAGGAATAATACGGCCAGCCATCCGCCCACACAGGCCAGTATGCCGACTCTGGCTTCACTGATGTAGAAGATTATGGGGGGATAGGCGAACAGCCAGATGATGGCCGAGCCGTCTTCAACCGCCTGGATGGCCAGGTAGGTAAACAGAGCGATAATCAGGGTAATGAATGCCCGGCGCTGGAGGGTTTTGTGGCCCAGGCTCAGAAAGACGATCGCATTAATGGCCAGAAGGACGGCGAAGGCCAGCAGCAGCCGTGAAGTTAACGGGTCCCCGTGGCCGGACGAGCGCCAGGCGAAAAACACAAGCAACGGCACTGCCGCACAGGTGAGGCCGTTGATCAGGGCCGGTACCGGTATCTCGCCTTTAACGCGAAACTGCGACAGCTCGGCGTCTGGCGTTCTTGAAGCGGGCTGATTCATGTGTGGGTGGTGTTGTTGTAGTTGATAAATATCACAGAAACCCTGTCAACCAATACTAGACCGCTTTGTGATCTGTGACTGTGTCAAAACGTAACCGATGTCACGAACTCTTTTAAATTGGTCGAAGTTTATACACATTGGCTGCAGGGGCAGTGCCGGCGCGACGACTGGGTTAGGTAGTCGCGCGCCCAGATCCGTATAATGGTCAGATATATTGCAGGCATTCACATTTCCTGACAGAAACAGGTCTTTCATGTCTTCCAGCCGACCCGGAAAATCCGTCTCCCGTATCAAGACCGGCAGCTTTGAGCGCAGGTTGTCGCTGACCAGAGCCGGACTGTTCGCAGGCACGCGCATGGCGTCCCATATGGCGACTAACTGGTTCAGCAACAAGGAAACCCGGGAACAGCGGCATCGGGCAATGCTCTCCAGTCAGGCCCGGTTTCTGGTGGACGAACTTGGCCGGCTCAAGGGCAGTGTGGTCAAGATCGGGCAGGTCATGGCGCTGTACGGCGAGCATTTTCTCCCCGAAGAAGTCACTGAGGCGCTGCACACTCTGGAAGACCAGACCACCTCTCTGGAGTGGCCGGCCATCGAGCGGGTGCTCAAAGCCGAACTGGGGGAGAGCCGGCTTTCTGAACTCGATATTGACCCGGAGCCTATAGGAGCCGCCTCACTTGGCCAGGTTCACCGTGCCGTGCGCCGTAGCGACGGGCTGGAGCTGGTGCTCAAAGTGCAGTACCCCGGTGTTGCCGATGCCGTAGACAGTGATCTGAACGCTGTGGCTCATCTGCTCAAAGTGGCGCGGCTGGTCAGCTTCGGCCCTGAGTTCAACGACTGGCTGGAAGAAGTCCGGGAAATGATGCACCGGGAGGTGGATTACCGGCTTGAGGCCCGTACCACCGAAAAATTTCGCCAGATGCTCAGCCATGATGCACGCTTTGTGGTGCCCAGAGTGCTGCCTGAGTATTCAACCGATCATATTATTGCCTCGACCTATGAGCACGGCCATTCGGTCAGTTCAGTGGCGGTTCGTGAATTGCCACTGGAGCGACGCAGTGCCCTGGGCCAGGCAGCCCTGGAATTATTTTTCCGGGAACTATTTGAATGGGGTGAGATCCAGACCGACCCGAATTTCGGCAACTACCGGATTCGTATTGCGGGCGAACAGGGTGGTGATTCGGAAACGGACCGGATTGTCCTGCTGGATTTTGGCGCCGTGCAGAGTTACTCGTCTGACTTTCTGCAGCCGGTCATCCAGATGATCAGGGCTTCCTACGAGGAGGACCTGGAGCAGGTTGTTGAGGGCGGAATCAAGCTCAGATTCATGAGCCGGGACTGGCCGGCGGAGGTGCTGGACAAGTTTGGCAAGGTCTGTATGTCAGTACTGGAACCCCTGGCGAAGGATCGCAGTCAGTGGCCGGATTATGCCGTCAACAGCCATGGCCAGTACCGCTGGAAACAGAGCGATTTGCCCTCAAGAGTGGCCAAGCAGGCGGCGCGGTCGGCTATCAGCCGGTATTTTCGGGTGCCTCCCAAGGAGTTTGTGTTCCTCAATCGAAAGCTGATCGGGGTCTACACCTTCATTGCGGTGTTGCACTCCGAGTTCAACGGCGAGGATCTGTTAAGAAAATACCTCTATGGCGACGCCGGCGTTTAACCCGACGCGGTCAGCACTACCCAGATGACAAAGGCATAGCGCAGCCCCTTGCCGATCCCCACCAGGACAATGAAATTCAGCCAGGGGACCCGCATAATGCCGCCGACCAGAGTCAGTGCATCGCCGCCAATGGGCAACCAGCCCAGCAGGAGCGACCACTGACCATATCGATTGAACCGGTTTCGTGCCTTGTGAAGTTGAAGTTCACTGACGGGAAACCAGCGTTTGTGCTTAAAGCGATCCACTTGCCGGCCGATAAGCCCATTAACCACTGACCCCAGAGTATTTCCCATGGTTGCCCAGAACCACAACCAGAACAGGGGATAATTCTGGCTGACCAGGGTGCCGAGCAGTATTTCCGAATACGCGGGCAGCAGCGTTGCGGCGGCAAAAGATGTCAGGAACAGGGTCAGGTAGGCCAAAAACGCCTCCATGCTCTAGGATGTTGGTTAAGCCTCACAGAAAAAGGTTTCGATGTACATGAAACAACTCTCTCTGCGCGTAAAACTCTACGCCCTGGTGATTGCACTGCTGCTGACCATGGGGGTGAGTATTGTTATCACCGCCCAGCTCTCCCTCGGTTCCATGGAGGAACGGCTGACCCGGGAAACCCGGGGCACGGTGCAACGTATTGTAATGGATCAGCTTAGTGCGACCGCAGGGAAATACGGTGAGCTGGTGACCGGGGTATTCGAAACCGCCTACCAGACGCCTGAAGTGGTTCGCAGCCTGATTACCCGAAATATCGAAGCGGACAGCTCCGGAAGGATCAGCCGGCGCGACCTTCAGGAAAACATTGGGGCTGTGCTCGAGGAACAGAAGCATCTGAGTTCGATTTACGCCCAGTTTGAGCCGGATGGTTACGACGGCCAGGACATTTACTTTACCGGCGGCGTGGAAGAACACAGCAGTGATGAGGGTACCCTTGAGATCTACTACTATCGGGACCCGACCGGCAATGTGGTGTTCAGCAGAACCGAAGACCCTGCCACCAAATACCTGGACAACCGCAATGAGTTCGGGATCCGTGAAGCCGAATGGTATCTGTGTTCCCGCGATTCTCTAAAGCCCTGCCTGATGGAGCCCTATGAGTACGAGATTGAAGAGGGCTACTCCGAGCTGATGACCAGCCTGGTGGTGCCGGTGATTAACAACGGCGAGTTTGCCGGGGTGGTGGGTGCTGATATCAATCTGTCGACACTGCAGTCGACCATTGCCGGTGTCAGCGAGGAACTGTTCGACGGGCAGTCACGAGTCACATTATTGAGCGAGAAAGGCCTGATTGCGGCTTCCAGTCACTATCAGGAACACCTGGGGCGGCCGCTGCGGGAAGCTCTGCCGGATCTGGCCGGCGAATTTACGTCGCTGCACCGCAACGGAGGCAGCTTCGACAACGGTGAGATTCTCGCCGTGTCGTATCCCGTCAAGGTCGCGTTACCGGGTGCTGAATGGTCGCTGTTGATTGAATTGCCCCGCGATACGGCCCTGGCCAGTGTGAATGAAATAACGGCGTTGCTGTCAGACGAAGTAACCAGCACTGCCACCCGCCAAACCGTGGTGGGCATTGTGGTGGTCGTGCTTGCGATTGCTGTGTTGGTGCTGCTGGTGCGCTCGGTTACCCGGCCGCTGGACGAGATCCGTAAGCGCATGCGTAACCTGGCCAGTGCCGAGGGCGATCTTACCCGTGAACTGGATATTGACACCCATGCCGAGCTGATTGACCTTGCTGGTGGCTTCAATGCCTTCCTGGCCCGCCTGAGAGAAATGATCAATGACCTCAAAGATGTGAATGCCCAGGTGCGGGGGCAGGCCTCGGATGTTGGCGTCATTGCACGGGATACCGATGAACAGACCGCCCGCCAGCACCAGGATATCGACAGTGTGGTGACCGCCATGAATGAAATGTCAGCGGCGGCCGGGGAAGTGGCCGGCTTTGCTGGGGAGGCAGCGGATAATGCCCGGGCGGCCCGGGACGGCATTAAATTTACCCAGGACACCCTGGGTACCGCGTTGCGGGGCGTGGATGCACTGGCCGGTGATATGGATCAGGCCAGCTCGGCCATTGGTCATGTTGCCCAGCGCAGTGAGGAAATTAACCGGATTCTGGAAGTGATCCGTGGCATTGCCGAGCAGACCAATCTGCTGGCACTGAATGCGGCTATCGAGGCTGCCCGGGCCGGAGAGCAGGGGCGTGGCTTTGCGGTGGTGGCCGATGAAGTGCGCACGCTGGCGTCCCGAACCCGCGAATCTACGGATGAGATCAGTGGCATGATTGAGCGCCTGAAAGGCGATGTGGACGGTGCGGTAACGGTCATTGGAACCGGCGTCGAGCGGGCCACCAGCGCCGTAGAGGGCACCCGGGAGGCCAGCCACTCGCTGGCGACGGTGGTTGAACGTATCGCCACCATTGTTGAGCATGTGACCCAGGTAGCCACCGCCGCTGAGGAGCAGAGTTCGGTGAGTGAGGAAATTAACCGGAACCTGACCCACATCGGAGATGCGGCCAACGACCTGCGGGAGCTGGCGCAACGGGTCAGGCAGAGTGGCGATGCGCTCGATGGCCAGGTTCAGGTGCTGGATCGCGAACTGGGCCGCCTGAAAACCTGAGGCTGGCCCTTCCTCGGGCGATATCGGTATCGTCAGCTACTATCACGATCATGGCGAGGATCAATTTTCAATTGGTGCTCGCCATGCCATTATTGCGACATTATAAAAGCGGTGAGTGCCAGCCACTCACTACCCTTTGAGTCAGGAGGTTTGTATGGAGCAGGTCACGATTTATGGCCGTTCAAGCTGTGGTTTTTGCGTTCGGGCAAGGGACCTGTGTGAATCCAGAAACATCCCCTACGTGTGGGTGGACATGATCGAAAAAGGCATGAGCAAACAGGACATTGCCGACCGTATCGGCCATCCGGTCTACACGGTGCCCCAGATTCTGGTGGGTTCCGAGTATGTGGGTGGCTTCGACGATTTCTCGGCGTATGTCCGTCGCCATGAGGCACAAACGGCCAGTTAAATCACAGCGTTTATGGCGTAACAAAAAGCCCGGCAACTTGGCCGGGCTTTTTTGTGGAACTTGACCCGTCCTGAATAAGGTT
>NZ_DIHV01000001.1:0-6704 GCF_002420325.1 Marinobacter sp. UBA5687 | reverse complement strand
CAACGCCTGTGTTCCGGTGCGCCTGCAGGTTGGCCAATTCGAGCCAGACCGGAATCAACGCCGGGTGCTTCGCAAAAATGCCGACCTCGACTGCAAGCTGGTGCCAGCAGCATTCAGTGAACGCTATTACCGGCTGTATGCCCACTATATAGAGGAGCGTCATCGCGACGGTGACATGTATCCACCTTCAAGAGAACAATTTACCTCGTTCCTCGTGGAGGGGGCTACCGACTCCTGGTTCCTCGAAATGTCTCTTGATGGTGACCTGGTGGGACTGGCAGCCGTCGACCTGCTGGATGATGGCCTCTCGGCCATCTACACCGTCTTCGCGCCGGAACTGGAGCACCGGAGCCTGGGCACTTTCGCAGTGCTCTGGCAGATTGAGGAAGCCAAACGGCGGGAACTGCCACATCTGTATCTGGGCTACTGGATCAAAGAATGCCGGAAAATGAACTATAAAACCCGCTTTCAGCCTATCGAGGCCTTGCGGGATGGCCACTGGCGCAAGATGTCGCCCGACTGAATTTTGCCAAACGTGGAGAATTCAGGCAGAATTGCGCAATTTAAAATCACCGAAAAGTATTCCGAACGAGGTTTCTACTGAATGGCGAAATCAGATGTCATTGAAATGGAAGGCGTTATTGTCGATACCCTTCCCAACACCATGTTCCGCGTTGAGCTGTCCAACGGCCACGTTGTGACCGCACACATCTCCGGAAAAATGCGCAAGAACTATATCCGCATTCTGACTGGTGACAAGGTCAAGGTTGAGCTGACTCCCTACGACCTCAGCAAGGGCCGCATCGTTTACCGTGCCCGTTAATGGTCCGAGCTGACATCTGAAAAGCCCCGCAAGTGCGGGGCTTTTTTGTATCACACGGCTTCAGCCGGTTCGTCCTCATAATCAAAGGTCAGCTCGTCGTCCTTGAGCTGAATGAACACATCACCACCGTGCTCCGATAGCCGGCCGAACAGGATCTGCTCCGCCAGCGGACGCTTGATCTTGTCCTGAATCAGGCGCGCCATCGGCCGGGCCCCCATGGTCACGTCATAGCCTTTTTCCGCCAGCCAGAGCTTGGCCGCATCGTCAACGTGAAGCACCACATGCTTCTCATCCAGCTGGGCCTGAAGCTCGGTGAGGAACTTGTCTACCACGTGCGTGATGGTGTCCTTCTGCAGATCGGCAAACTGGATAATGCCATCCAGCCGGTTCCGGAACTCCGGCGTGAAGGTTTTGCTGATCACCTCCATACCGTCGGTACTGTGATCCTGCTCATTGAAGCCAATGGAGCGGCGGGCCATGCTTTCAGCGCCCGCATTGGTGGTCATCACCAGAATCACGTGACGGAAATCTGCCTTACGGCCATTGTTATCCGTCAGGGTACCGTGGTCCATCACCTGCAGCAGCAGGTTGAAGACTTCAGGGTGCGCCTTCTCGATCTCATCCAGCAGCAACACGCAGTGCGGGTGCTTGTTGACCGCTTCGGTCAGCAGGCCGCCCTGGTCATAACCGACATAGCCGGGAGGTGCACCAATCAACCGCGACACGGTATGGCGCTCCATGTACTCCGACATATCGAAGCGAACCAGCTCAATGCCCAGCACCTTCGCCAGTTGCTTGGTGACTTCCGTTTTACCGACACCGGTCGGCCCGGCAAACAGGAAGGCACCTTCCGGCTTCTCAGGCGCTTTCAGCCCTGCCCGAGCCAGCTTGATGGCGGTTGCCAGGGATTCGATCGCCGGATCCTGACCGAACACCACCATCTTCAGATCGCGCTCAAGATTGCGCAGCAGATCCTTGTCGCTGGTAGAGACATTCTTCGGCGGAATGCGCGCAATATTGGCGACCACGTCTTCGATGTCGGTCACATCGATGGTCTTCTTGCGCTTGTCTTCCGGCTGCAGCCGCTGCCGCGCACCGGCTTCATCGATGACATCAATGGCCTTGTCGGGCAGGTGCCGGTCGGTGATGTACCGGTCCGCCAGTTCTGCAGCCACCCGCAGGGCCTTGTCGGTGTACTTGAGGTCGTGGTGTTTCTCGAAGCTCGGCTTCAGGCCCTTGAGGATCTGGTAGGTATCCTCAACGCTTGGCTCGTTGACATCGATTTTCTGGAACCGACGCGCCAGTGCACTGTCCTTCTCGAAAATTCCACGGAACTCCTGGAACGTGGTCGAACCAATGCAGCGGAGTTCGCCTGAACTGAGCATGGGCTTGAGCAGGTTCGAGGCATCCATCACGCCACCCGACGCAGAACCGGCGCCAATGATGGTGTGGATCTCATCGATGAACAGAATGGCATGATTCTGCTTTTTCAGATCACTCAGCAGACCTTTGAGGCGTTTTTCAAAATCGCCACGATACTTGGTACCGGCCAGTAACGCGCCCATATCCAGTGAGTAGACGACGGCATCCGAAATAATCTCCGGCACCTGCCCGTCCACAATCCGCTTGGCCAGACCTTCGGCAATGGCTGTCTTGCCAACGCCGGCCTCGCCCACCAGCAAGGGGTTGTTCTTGCGGCGGCGAACCAGAATCTGTACCACCCGCTCAACCTCATGCTCACGGCCAATCAGCGGATCAATACGACCCTGCCGTGCCTGTTCGTTGAGGTTGGTGGCGTAGCTCTCCAGCGGACGGGAATGACCGCCCTCTTCCGCTGCTTCGTCCTGGGCAGCGTGATCCGCGCCTTCCTGGTCCTCTGCTCCCTGAACCCGGGAGATACCGTGGGATACGAAATTAACCACGTCAATCCGGGCGATATTCTGCTTTTTCAGCACATAAACCGCCTGACTTTCCTGCTCACTGAAGATGGCTACCAGTACGTTTGCTCCGGTTACCTCCTTCTTGCCAGACGACTGCACATGGAATACCGCTCTCTGCAGTACCCGCTGGAACCCCAAAGTGGGTTGGGTTTCGCGCTCACTGTCGGAGCTAGGGATCAGGGGGGTGGTGGAGTCCACAAACTCTACCAGCTCTTCCTCAAGGCGCTTCAGGTCTGCACCACAGGCTTTCAGGACACCCACTGCCGATTCGTTGTCGAGAAGGGCCAGCAACAAATGCTCTACCGTCATGAATTCATGACGCTTGTCCCTCGCATTTTTGAAGGCCGTATTCAGCGTAATTTCCAGATCTTTACTCAGCATGGGCCACCCCAACGTCTGTCAGTCCGCACGTTCAATCTCGCAAAGGAGCGGATGTTCGCATTCCGAGGAATACTGGTTCACCTGTGCTGCCTTTGTTTCCGCGATGTCTCGGGTATATACCCCACATACGGCTTTTCCCTGCGTATGGACGAGCAGCATCACCTGCGTCGCCTTTTCTTCGTTCATGGCGAAGAACTTCATCAGCACGTCCACCACAAAATCCATGGGTGTGTAATCATCATTCAGGAGCACAACCCGGTAACGCGCCGGGCGCTTCAGGGCAGGCTTCTCCGGCGCAACACTGACCCCCTCATGGCGACCGGGTTGTTCATCCTCCCCCTGATTGAATACTAGTAGAGAATTCTCAATTGTCCGCATGGTTCCATATACCGGTTATTCGGTTCCTGACTTAAATGTGGATGCGTGGCAGCGTATTTTCAAGCCAACACTGCCCACAAGCGTGCGTTGTTTATCAATACGAACATGATACCGCTTCCAGACCTGCCAGAACCACCTGTTCCGCAGTATCCGGCACTTGACTCGGGCGCCGGTTTGGCCGACAGTAGTGTGCATTGTTAAAGAATGTAAACTCATGCTTCAGCGTGTAACCCAAAGCCACATCCAATACCGGTTTCACGTTGTTGGCAACAGTTCCGGCGCCACCAGGGCGCTGTGAATTCAACACACAAAACCAATAATAAGGGAGCACCTGCCAAGCCTCTGGAACTCGCCCGCCATACACGGGCACCAAAACAGAGGAGCAGTCAGCGCCTCCCAAAGTGACAGCAAAGGAACAGGGGAGTTCATCATGCCAAGAGGCAAAGTCAAATGGTTCAATAATGCCAAGGGATACGGCTTCATCATTGAAGATGGCTGCAGCGATGACCTGTTTGCCCATTTCTCCTCAGTCCAGATGGATGGCTACAAAACCCTCAAGGCCGGTCAGACGGTAACGTTCGACAAGAAGCCAAGTGACAAGGGCGTTCACGCCATCAACATTGTCCCGGACGAGGTTCCGGCCAGAGAATCCGGGCCGAAAACGGCATCGGATTCCTCGGATCAGGCGGCTCAATCAAGCAACAGCAACGAGAGCTACACGCCCCGCGCTGTAAACGGCTGATGCCGGGCGTTGTCTGAGAACTTCAGCCAACGCCGGGCAGCCTGGCATTTCTTTCCTTTTCCCGCCGGTTTTACCGGCGGGCAGGCTTCGTGCTTTTTAATCAACGGTGATTACAGTAGTCTTGGCGCTTTCGCGCATTTCCGGCACAGGACTTCACCCATGGCGAAGCTGATTCTCTTCAACAAGCCATTTCACGTATTGAGTCAGTTTACCGACGAGCGCGCCAGCCATCCCAGGGCTACCCTTGCCGACTGGATTGACCAACCCGGCGTTTATCCGGCCGGCCGGCTCGATTACGATTCCGAAGGGCTTTTGCTGCTCACCGACCACGGCGCATTGCAACACCGTATCGCATCGCCAACCAACAAAATGCCCAAGACTTACTGGGTTCAGGTCGAAGGTGAGCCCACAGACGATGCCCTGCACGCGCTATGCAAAGGCGTAGCGCTGAAAGACGGGATCACACGGCCAGCCAAGGCAGAGCGACTTGAAACACCCGACCTGTGGCCCCGAAATCCTCCGGTGCGGTTTCGGCAGAATGTGCCCACCAGCTGGCTGGCACTGACCATTACCGAGGGCAAGAACCGACAGGTGCGCCGAATGACTGCAGCCGTGGGCTACCCTACCCTGAGACTGATCCGGGTCCGCATCGGGGACTGGACGCTGGATAACCTGAAGCCGGGCGAATACCGAAGTGTTACGGTCAATCTGCCCGATACACCCCCGAACACATCCGCCAGGCCTAAAAGGAGGCGCCGCCGATCATGACCTGGAAACCCCATGCCACCGTGGCGGTGGTTGTTGAAGACGATCAGGGCCGGTTTCTTCTGGTTGAGGAAGTCAGTGGCGGGAAGGTGGTTTTCAATCAGCCCGCAGGCCATATCGAGGAGAACGAGGCCATTCTGGATGCCGTACGCCGGGAAACCATGGAAGAGACCGGGTGGGAGATAGAACCGGTTTTTTTCCTCGGCATCTACACCTACAAGGCCCCCGCCAATGGTGTCACCTACTACCGGTTCTGTTATGCCGCCAAAGCCCTCCGGCACGCCACCGACAAGCTGGATACCGGCATCATCGGCCCACACTGGCTGACGCCGGAGGAAATCCGGGAACTCGGTGACCAGCTTCGAAGCCCGCTGGTGCTCCAGTGCATCGAGGATTACCGAAACGGACGCAAATTCCCCCTTGATGTGGTTGTGGATGGACAGACGTAATCACCGGATGATGTTAAAATTCGCGCTTTTGACCGGTTCCCAGACGAAATGACCCAGAATACTGAGCCCCAATCCCCCGAGCACACCCGCGTGATCGTCGGCATGTCCGGCGGCGTGGATTCGTCCGTTGCTGCCTGGCTCCTGAAAGATCAGGGGTACCAGGTGGAAGGCCTGTTCATGAAAAACTGGGACGAGGACGACGGGACCGAATACTGTACAGCAATGACCGATCTGGCAGATGCTCAGGCAGTTGCCGACGCCATCGGCATCAAACTGCACACCGCCAGCTTCGCTGCGGAGTACTGGGACCGGGTATTCGAGCATTTTCTGTCGGAATACAGTGCCGGCCGAACCCCCAATCCGGACATCCTCTGCAACAAGGAAGTAAAATTCCGGGCATTCCTGGATTACGCCGTTACTCTGGGCGCCGACTATATCGCGACCGGCCATTACACACGCCAGCGCCCGCTCAACGATGGTAGCGGCAAGGCCCAGTTGCTCAAGGGGCTGGACCCCAACAAAGACCAGAGTTACTTCCTCCATGCCGTCTCCGGCCAGCGCATCGCCCGCACCCTGTTTCCGGTGGGCGAACTGGAAAAGCCGGAGGTTCGCCGGATTGCTGAAGAGCAAGGGTTCGTTACTCACGATAAAAAAGATTCGACAGGAATCTGTTTTATCGGGGAACGGAAGTTTACCGATTTTCTGAAACAGTACCTGCCCGCTCAGCCCGGCAACATTGAAACGCCCGACGGCACGGTGATTGGCAAACATCAGGGCCTGATGTATCACACCATAGGGCAACGTCAGGGCCTTGGCATTGGCGGTCTTGCGGAGTTTGGCGACGACCCCTGGTATGTGGCAGAAAAGGATCTCAACCGGAACGTATTGATTGCCGTCCAGGGCAAGCATCACCCACTGTTGTTTTCGCGGGGACTGGTCTCGGGCCCTGTTGACTGGGTTGCCGGCGAACCTCCGGCACAGAAGTTCCGCTGCAAGGCGAAAACCCGATATCGCCAACCGGATCAGGATTGCGAGGTTACCGTCATAGACGGTGGCGTGAAGGTCATCTTCGACGACGCCCAGCGTGCCGTAACTCCCGGTCAATCCGTGGTTTTCTATCAAGGTGAGGTGTGCCTGGGCGGCGGTGTTATTGAGCAAACCTGGCGCGATAACGAAGCTTTACCTGCAAGACTTGAGCGCCTGGCAAGTGAAGGATCTGACACATG
>NZ_DIHV01000147.1:0-9775 GCF_002420325.1 Marinobacter sp. UBA5687 | reverse complement strand
CCGCCCAGTTCACGCCAGCGATTGACGATGCCGCAGAACAGGTCTGCTGTCTTTTCCGCGTCGTAGGCGGCGGAGTGGGCTTCCTTGTTGCTGAAGGGAATGCCCGCCAGTTTGCAGGCCTGTGCCAGCACGGTGTGGCCGTAGGCGAGGCCCGCCAGGGTGGCGGTATCAAACGTTGAGAACGGATGGAACGGGTTGCGTTTGATATCAGCCCGCAGCGCCGCCGCGAAGACAAAGTTGTGGTCAAACGTGGCATTGTGGCCCACCAGTACCGCGCGCTTGCAGTCGTGCTCTTTCACCGCCTTGCGGATGGGAGAAAAAATCTCGCTCAGGCCTTCGCGTTCCGGTACCGCTTCCCGCTCCGGATTCCAGGGATCGATGCCGGTGAAATCCAGGGCCGACTGCTCCAGATTGGCACCTTCGAACGGGTCGATCTGCTGCACGTGAGTTTCGCCCCTGCGCAGCCAGCCATCCTCATCCATGGTCAGCATTACGGCAGCGATTTCCAGCAGAGCATCACGTTCCGGGTTGAAGCCGGCGGTTTCCACATCGACCACCACCGGCAGAAAGCCGCGAAAGCGCTGGGACATGGGGTGGGGCTGTTTGTTTTCGTCTGACACTCGAACTCCGATGTTCGTGGTAGTGAATGAATAGGGTTTACGCCAGGCGCCAGTTAACGGTTTCACCGGCCTTCAATGGAACAATGTCGCCGCCGGCCAGAGGCAGGTGTTCCGGCATGGTCCAGGGTTCCCGCACCAGCGTCACGGTGTCGGTATTCCGGGGCAGGCCATAGAAATCCGCGCCGTTGAAGCTGGCAAAGGCTTCCAGCTTGTCCAGAATGCCCAGTTCCTCAAAGATATCGGCATACAGACCGATGGCGCCGTAGGCGGAGTAACAGCCGGCACAGCCGCAGGCGGCTTCCTTTTTATCTTTTGCGTGTGGGGCAGAATCCGTGCCCAGGAAGAAACGGGGATCGCCACTGGCCACGACTTCTCTGAGTGCTTCCTGATGCTTGTTGCGCTTGAGGATGGGCAGGCAGTAAAGGTGCGGGCGAATACCGCCAACCAGCATGTGATTGCGGTTATACATCAGGTGCTGAGGGGTGAGAGTTGCCCCGAGATTATTGCCCTGGTGGCTACGGACAAAGTCGGCCGAATCGGCCGTGGTAATGTGTTCCAGAACCACCCTGAGCGTCGGGAACGCCGCCAGTGTTGGTGCCAGAACCCGCTCCAGAAACACCTTTTCCCGGTCGAAGATATCGATGTCGCTGTCGGTCACCTCGCCGTGTACCAGCAACAGCATGCCGCAATCCGCCATCGCCTCCAGTACCGGGTAGATATTGCGGATGTCTGTCACGCCGGAGGCAGAGTTTGTGGTGGCACCAGCCGGGTACAGTTTCGCTGCCACTACGCCAGCGGCTTTGGCTTCACGAATGGTCTCGGCGGTGGTGCTCTCGGTCAGATACAGGGTCATCAGGGGCTGGAAGTCTGTTCCCCGGGCCGCGGCCAGAATGCGATCCCTGTACGCCATGGCCGCGCTGGCATCGGTTACCGGCGGTACCAGGTTGGGCATGATGATAGCGCGGCCGAAGCAGGCGGCGGTGGCGGGGACCACATCGTTCAGAATGTCGCCGTCGCGCACGTGCAGGTGCCAGTCGTCCGGGCGTGTGATGGTTATCTGTCGGGTCATGAGAAGGTATCCGAAAGCGAGCGCAAAATTTCGCGGATTATATCAGAAGCGAAAAGCAGATGTTTTTAACCTGATCGTAAGTTATCCGGCTCAAGTTCCCGGTCGGGTCGCCGTTAACCGGTTAGTTCACTGGTTTAAAGGCTCCACGGGGCATTCCTATGGTTTCACCTAATTGGTTCTTCAGACAGGGCAGGTTGCTGAAATCACTGGCGACGGCAGGGTTGATGTCATTGTCCTCTGCGCCCGTGTTGTCATCCAGTTACGGTGCCGGTATTGAAAACAGCCAGTGGTACCTCTCCGAATCGGTCTTTGAGTGTTCCCTTGTCCATGAGGTTCCAGGCTTTGGCCGTGCCGTACTCAGGCACCGGGCGGGGGAAGACCTGCGTTTCTATCTGGAATCGGATCTGAGTGTGATGCGCCCCGGCCAGGGCCAGTTGGTGGTTGAAGCGCCGCCCTGGCGACCGGGAGTGGCGCCGAACCCCATTGGCGCTGTGCAGGTAACGGATAGTCCGCGCTCTGTGAACCTGGGGAATCGGGAAGCGGTGTTGATTGCCCAGGGGTTGTCCCGGGGTATGCAGCCGACGGTTACCCGGGCTGCGGTATACAGCGGCCAGCCGGTACGGGTGCAGTTGTCGAATGTGAATTTTTCCGGCCCCTACGCCGGCTATCGTGAATGCGTTGCCAGTCTGTTGCCGGTTAACTTCGACCAGGTTCGGCGCAGCCGGGTTCCGTTTGCCAGCGGAAGTACCAGCCTGTCACAGGCCGACAGGAACTTGCTTGATAATATTGTGACCTACGTGATGGCCGACAGCACGGTAGAGAGAATCTTCGTGGACGGCCATTCCGACAGTATTGGTAGCCGGATTGATAACCGCGCGCTGTCGGAGGAAAGGGCCAACGTGGTGGCAGAGTATCTCAAATCCCGGGGCATCGATGAGAACATGCTGACGGTCCGGGCCCACGGCGATCAGTATCCGGTTTCCCGCCGGCCGGCTGATAACCGCCGCACCACCATTCGTTTGCAACGCCAGGGTGAGCGCCCGGAACTGCTGCAGGCTAACGGTATGGGAAGCGAATTTTCGGGTTAACCGGAAACGCTCGCTCCCGGGTTTCAATACACCGCGTTCAGAACGTCCAGATGCGCGGCCACACTCTCTGACAGGGCTTTCAGGTGATACCCGCCTTCCAGCGTGGAGATGATGCGGTCGTTGGCGTGGTCATGGGCGACGCTCACCAGCATTTCCGTTAGCCAGCGATAATCCTCGGTTTCCAGATTCAGTTCCGCCATGGGGTCAAGCCGGTGACCGTCAAAACCTGCCGAGATCAACACCAGTTGCGGGCGAAAATCCTGCAGTTTCTTGAGCCACGCGGCTTCAACCGTCTTGCGGTACTCGGCCGGTGAGCAGTCGGCTGCAATCGGCGCATTGACAATATTGTCGGCCTGCCGGTGCACATGGGAATGCGGATAAAACGGATGTTGAAAACTGGAGCACATCAGTATGCGTTCATCACCACTGACAATGTCTACCGTGCCGTTACCCTGATGCACATCGAAATCGACAATGGCCACCCGCTCCAGGTGATGAAAGGTGAGTGCCCGCATCGCGGCCAGGGCGATATTGTTATAGAAACAAAACCCCATCGACTTGGTTCGTTCGGCATGGTGTCCCGGTGGGCGGGCACAGACAAAGGCGTTGGTTACCTGGCTGCTCATAACCATATCGACAGCCTGCACATTGCCGCCTGCGGCCAGCCTGGCGGCTCTCAGGGTATCCGGCATCATCGCGGTGTCCGGGTCGGTGAACACCCGGCCCCGGGTCGGCTGCATCAGGTCCAGCTGGTGCAGATAGCTTTCCGGATGCACGGTCAGCAGTTGGTCCCGGGTAATTTCTTCCGGACGAACCCAGTCCAGTTCCTGTTGCAGGTTGGTATCTGCGAGGTAGGCGAGAATGCTTGAAAGGCGTTCAGGGCTCTCCGGGTGCTCCGGGCCCATGTTGTGCTTCATGCAGTCGTCGTGGGAAAAAAATGCCGTGGTCATGGGTAATGCCTGAACCTGAATATGCTTATTATCGCTTTCATGTTATCAGGGATAACCGAAGCCTGTCGTATTTCTTTGGTCTAATAACCCGTTAGTCGATTTACATCATGAATTCGCCACCTAAGATAAGGTATACACTGATAAGCAAGTCGTTTTATTGAAGTCTGTACATTCCTGTCGCGCACACCACTGGGAGAGCCGCGTTGAGTACCCGCTATCTGGAAAGCCTGTTCAATCCTGAATCCATTGCCGTTATTGGCGCCTCTGAGCGCGCTGACAACCTCGGGGGTATGGTGTTGCGGAACCTGCTGGGCGGCGGCTATCCGGGTCGGCTCGTGGTGGTCAACCAGAGCGACTACGAGAACGTGCACGGGGTGCCCTGTGTGCGCAAAGTGTCCAAACTGGATTTCAGTCCGGACCTGGCGATTATCTGTACCCCGCCGGACACGGTGCCGAAAATGATCCGCAAGCTGGGTGAATGCGGCGTGCGCACCGCCATTGTAATGACCGGCGGTATGTCACGGACCCACAGTAAAACCGGCCAGCCATTGATGTATTCGGTGCGGGATGCCGCCCGGGAAACCGGTATCCGCGTGCTGGGCCCCAACACCATTGGCCTGATGGTACCGGCCCGGCATCTGAACGCCACCTATGCCCATATGGGGGCCATTCCCGGCCGCGTTGCCTTCGTGGGGCAGTCCGGCACCATTGCCAGTTCGGTGCTGGACTGGGCCTTTGCCAGGGGGGTGGGGTTCTCCTACTTCCTGACCCTGGGTGACGGCATGGACATCGATCACGACGACCTGATCGATTATCTGGCCCAGGACACCCAGACCCGGGCCATTCTGCTGCACATTGAAAACATCCCCAACCCCAGGCGCTTCATGTCGGCAGTCCGGGTGGCCTCCCGGACCAAGCCCGTCATTGCGGTGAAATCCGGGCGGGTGCCCGAATCCGAGTGGTTTCCCCATGCTTTGCCCGCAGGTATCAAGCGCAGTGACCCGATATACGATGCCATGCTTCAACGTGCCGGTGTGTTGAGGGTGGACGGGCTCGGCCAGATGTTTGATGCCCTGGAAACCCTGACCCGGATGCGCCCGCTGCGTCGGGAATCCCTGGCCATCATGGCCAACGGCGTGGGCCCCGGCGTATTGGCGGTGGATCGGCTGGCGGATCTCGGTGGAGAACTGGCGGAGCTGTCGGAAGATACCGTGAGGGAACTGGGCGAACTGTTGCCGCCGTACTGGACCCGCAAGAACCCCATCGACCTGAACTATGACGCCACGCCCGAGCTCTATGGCAAGGCCATCAAGATTCTGGCGAAGGACCCGAACGTGGCCAACGTGCTGGTGATGTACGCGCCGACGCTGATCGAAGACAGCCTGCAGATCGCCGATTCTGTGGTGCAGGCGTCCAAGGGCACCCGTCTCAATATCTTTACCTGTTGGCTGGGGCAAAGCACGGTGATGGATTCCCGGGAAGAGTTTTACCGGGCCGGGCTGCCATCGTTCTTTAACCCGGAAAAAGCGGTGATGGCGTTCATGCAGCATGTCCGGCATCAGCGCATCCAGCGGCTGCTGACCGAGACGCCCGAATCGTTTACAGACCACTTCGCCGACCGGGCTAACACCCGCAAACTGGTCGCCAGGGCCTTGCGGGATGGCCGGCGGCATCTGTCCAACCGGGAAGCCCGGCGGGTGATTTGCGATTACGGCATCAATACCATTGAAACCGTTTACTGCGATGACGTGGAAGAGGTGCTGGAGGTCTTCGCAGTCGAGCGCCGCCCCATTGATGTAACCGTTATCCATGAAGATGTGTGTTATCCCTTCCTGGATCTGAGTCCGACTCAGCGCCGCTACAAGGGCACGGTCAAAAAGCTCAACAGCGAACAGGTGATTATCGACAGTTGCCGCTTTCTGATGGAGGAATACCGTGAGCACTTCCCGAAAAGCGGCTTCCTGGGCTTTGCGGTCCAACGTTCCTATCAGCATGTTGGCGGCATCGAGTTCAGTGTGGGGATCACCCGTGATGAAGTGTTCGGGCCGCTGGTGGTTTGCGGGGCAGCCGGTGCCCAGATCAACATCATGACTGACCGCCAGATTGCCTTGCCGCCCCTGAACATGGTTCTGGCCCGCGAGCTGCTGCGGCGCACTTACATGTACAAACTGCTTAAAGAGCACAGCCTGAAGCCGGAAGAGGATATCCGGGCAGTGTCCGAAACCCTGGTGACGCTGTCACAGATTGTGATTGATATACCGGAGATCAAGGGCCTGGAAATCTCTCCGTTGTTGTTCAATGAGCAGGGCGCCGTTGCTGTAAACATCGCCATTGACCTGGATGAACATCCGATCAAACCCATTATCCAGCCCTACCCGCGAGAGCTGGAGGAGTGGCTGGTATTGCCCAAATCCGGTCGCCGCGTGATTATCCGTCCGGTGCTGGCGGAGGACGAGCCTGCCCACCGGTTGTTCCACGAGCATCAGTCCCCGGAATCCATCCGTTACCGGTTCTTCCAGTACCGCAAGCATTTTTCCCGGGAAGACGTGGCCCAGATGGTGCAGATCGACTATGACCGGGAAATGGTGTTCATCGCCAATGCACCCCGTGAGGATGGTGAAGGCGAGGAGACCCTGGGTACCGTGCGTACCTGGACCGATGCCGACAATCTGCGCTGCGAGTTCGCCGTTATGGTGGATGACCGGATGAAAGGCGAAGGCCTGGGCGTGGCCCTGATGCAGAAGATGATTGATTACTGCCGGGCCCGGGGCACCATGGAAATGATCGGCAATGTCTTGCCGGACAACCGGCCGATGTTGCAGCTGGCCGAGCATCTGGGGTTCGAGATCAAATACAACCCGGAAGAAGAGGTGATGGATCTGCGGCTGGTATTGAACGAGCCGCAGAAAGACTGGCAGAAGGAACGGCTGGGCAAAGGGGGGCACCTGTAGGCCCCCGCTTCCATTACTCTTCGACGATGGCGGAGCGATCCTCTCCGCCCAGGGCTTCCAGCAGCCCGGGGATCAGCCGTGACAGCTCCAGTGTCATGATGGTGAAGGCTGCATCGAACTTGGCCAGGGCGTCGTCGACATCGACGTCGTCCAGTTGCTCTTGCAGGGTTTCACCGAATTTCAGCCGGCGTATGCCCAGTTCTTCATCCAGCACGAACGAGACATTGTCGTCCCAGGTCAGGGCCAGCTTGGTCACCTGCATGCCAGCTTCTAGGTGGTTGCGGATCTCGTCGGCTTTGAGATCGAGGCCTTTACAGCGCACCACGCCGCCATCTTCTGACGGGTCTTTCAGTTCGCATTCGCTGCCCAGAGTAATGTTGGCAGGGTGATCAATGCTTTCGTTCAGCCAGCCGGTGAAGGTGAAGGCGGGGGATTGCTCAACCGCAGGCGGGCGCACAGGCAGTGATCCAAGGCTCTTGCGCAGTGTGGAGGCCAGATCTTCGGCCTGTTTCGCAGAGCCGGCATCGACCACCAGCACGCCGTCCTTGGGGGCCAGATAGGCGAAGCAGCGGCGGTTGCGGGAAAATGCCTGGGGCAGCATTTCCAGCATCACCTGTTCTTTCAGTTCGTCTTTTTCCTTCCGGCGCACCTTTCGGCCCTGCTCCAGCTCAATGGCTTCGGCACGCTCTTCCACAGCCTCCTTCACCACTGGCCCGGGCAGAATCTTCTCTTCTTTTCTCAGGGCAATCAGGTGATAACCATTGGCGCTGTGCACCAGCTGGTCGCCATGTTTACCCAGGGGTGGAACCCAGCCCTGGCGGTTGGTTTCCTGAGGGCCGCAGGGTTTGAACGCGTCCGCCTGAAGCTTCTCTTCCAGCGCTTCTGCGGAAATATCGAAAGGTTTGGTGAAACGGAAAACACGGGCATTACGAAACCACATGGGTCTGAATCCTTGCGTCAGGTCGGAGCTTGTCGAATCGAAAAAGGGGGAGGGATGATACGGCTACCAGGCGGTAGCCGTAAAGTGACGGCAGGCCGGTCAGATCTGCATAACCTCCACTAGCACGGTTTTGACGATAAAGCCGACAACGCCGGCGCCAAGCACGGTAAACAGCGCGATAGTGCCAAATTTGCCGGCCTGGGATTTCTTGGCCAGATCCCAAACGATGAAGCCCATCCAGGCAATAAGGCCGGTCAGAAACACCAGCATGGCGATCTGGGAAAATACTGCTTCGTTCATTGCTACTCCGATATCAACATATGTCTGAAGGTGTTAAACACAGGCCGGTAAACCGCCTGACTACTGCTCATCCCGCAGGAAAACCCAGTTGTTGTTATCGGATTGGTCTTCGCTGAAATAGTACCCGTCCAGGTTGAAGCCTTTGAGATCATCAGCCTGGGTGATTCGATTCTGGATGGCGTAACGGCACATCAGCCCACGGGCCTTCTTGGCGTAGAAGCTGATCATCTTGTACTGGCCGTTTTTCCAGTCCTTGAACTGGGGCGTAACCAGCCGGGCATCCAGGTGTTTCTTCTGCACGCTCTTGAAGTATTCATTGGAGGCCAGATTCACCAGTACCTTGTCGTCACTGGCCAGGAGCTGGTTCAGGGCATCGGTAATCTTGCTGCCCCAGAATGCGTACAGGTCTTTGCCCCGGGTGTTTTCAAACCGGGTGCCCATTTCCAGTCGGTAAGGCTGCATCAGATCCAGCGGTTTCAGCAGGCCGTAGAGGCCGGAGAGGATCCGCAGGTGTTTCTGGGCAAAACTGAAATCCTCTTCACTGAAACTCTCGGCATCCAGACCGGTATAGACGTCGCCCTTGAACGCCAGAACGGCCTGCCGGGCATTATCCGGCGTAAACGGTGTGTGCCAGCTCTGGAAGCGCTCGGCGTTCAGTTGCCCGAGTTTGTCGCTGATGCTCATCAGGTTGCTGACCTGATGCGGTTCCAGCTCCTTGAGCTGGTCAATCAGTTCACAGGCATCGTCCAGGAAGTCCGGTTGGGTATGGGTTTCCGTTGCCAGGGGGCTCTCATAATCCAGAGTCTTGGCAGGGGAGATGATCATCAGCATGTCAGAGGATCCTCATTGCAGAAACGTGAGTAACTGGTCCCTGGTGAATGGCCAGTCAAGCTCCGCCCCGGTGTCGTTGCGGCGCAGCACCGGGATGCGGGTGCCATAGCGCTCCACCAGGGCTTCGGACTGGGCAATGTCCACCACATCCACCGGAATGGGCTCGGGCATCGGGGTGCTGACCAGCAGCGCCTCTGCCAGTTCGCACAAATGGCACTGGGATGTGGTGTAAAAAAGCAGTTCCATTATTTTTTCGGCTGCGCGTCAATTTGCTGGCCGTTAACGCCCTTGCTGTCCCGGCCCATCAGGTAGAGGTAAACAGGCATCAGCTGCTCTGGGTCCGGGTTTTTCTTGGGATCTTCCGCCGGGTAGGCCAGCACCCGCATGCCGGTGCGGGTCGCGCCCGGGTTCAGGCTGTTTACCCGGATATTGTGGCGCTCGTCGTCCAGCTCATCCGCGAGTAACTGGGCCAGGCCTTCAACGGCAAACTTGGAGACCGCGTAGGCACCCCAGTAAGCTCTTGCCTGCCGGCCAACGCCGGAGGAGGTGAAGATCATGGAGGCGTCATCGGATTTGCGCAGCAGCGGAATCATCGCCCGGCTCAGCAGGAATGGCGCTGTGGCGTTCACGTGCATGACCTTGTTCCAGGTTTCCGGATCGTACAGTTCAACCGGGCTGCGAGCACCAAGAATTCCGGCATTGTGCAGGAGACCGTCCAGGCGACCGAAATTATCTTCCAGGGTCATGGCCAGTTCTTCATAATCCTTGACCGCGGCACCTTCAAAGTTCATCGGCACGATGGCAGGTTTGGGGTGGCCGGCGGCTTCAATCTCGTCGTAGACTTCCTCCAGCCGCGAGACCGTACGCCCAACCAGGATGACGGTGGCACCATGGGCGGCATACGCCTTGGCGGCAGCGCGTCCGATACCACTGCCGGCACCGGTTACCATGACAATGCGGTCTTTCAGAAGATCGGCGGGTGCCTGGTAATCTTGCATAACCTGTCTCCGTAAATCAGGCCGGACC
>NZ_DIHV01000102.1:0-18088 GCF_002420325.1 Marinobacter sp. UBA5687 | reverse complement strand
ACATCCGGGAATTCCCGGCTGATTTCCTCAAACACTTCGGTATACATGTCACCCCAGTAGCGCAGGGCATTGCGTTTGGTGATCAGGCATACCTGGCTTTCGCAGGTTTTGCCATCCAGTGTCCGGAAGTTGCGGGTGCGGCCTTGCTGAATACGTTCGCCGGCCCGTTTACGAGCCTGTTCAAAGCCGTACCGGATAATGCGCTCAGTGGCCCGGCGGGTGAACACCTCCATCTGGGTGGCCACTTCGTCGGGCGATCCCGGGCGCAGCCGGCCACCCTGACTGACGTACTCACCCTCGCTGTTCTCGCGAATCACCAGCATATCGATGTCCTTGGCACGGTCATCTTTCAGGTACTGGCGTGCGCCGGGGAGCAGTCGTGCCGGGCGTTCACACACCCACTGGTCAAAGCCTTTTCGCATGTCCAGCAGGGGCGCGAGCGAAATGCTGTCCGGTAACAGATAGCGCTCCGGGTCGTGCATGGGGCCCGGATCTCCGAGCGCGCCCAGCAGTATGGCGTCGTAGGCCTTGAGCTGCTCAAGGGCATCTGTGGGCCAGGATTCGCCGTGTTCTTCGTGCCAGGCGTGAGAGGGCCATGGAAAACGGGTCCATTCCAGTGGCAGGCTGTGCCTGGATCGCAGTGTCTCCAGGCATCGCACGGCTTCCGCGACCACTTCCGGGCCGATACCATCTCCGGGTGTTACTGCAATACGGGTGGTCTGGGCCATCCATGAACCTCCTTTTAAGAGCGGCTTGACTGATTAAATACACCAAAACCAGTGTAGACCCGCAGCCGGCAGATGCCACCCGACTATGGGAGGTATAGCGAGTTTTCGTTTTACCCGATTGCGGATGGTGTCTATAGTTGAATGTGATTGATTCTTTTACAGTTCCACCCGAATTCATTTCGAGCGAGCCGCTCTGGAGCTTCTGTGAATAGACCTGCTGTCCTTTTTGATGAATCCCACTGTGAGCAATGTGCCTGCGGCAATGGCCTGGACTTTTCCTTCAGTTTTGCCTTCCAGCCCATTGTGGATGCTGAAAACAAAACGGTATTCGCTTACGAGGCGCTGGTGCGGGGAACCGAAGGGCAAGGAGCCATGACCGTGCTGAAAAAGGTGAATAGCCAGAACCAGTACGCGTTTGACCAGATCTGCCGGGTCAAGGCGGTGAAACTGGCATCGCGGCTTGATATGCAGGCCATGTTGAGCATCAACTTCATGCCCAACGCGGTCTACCAGGCGGAGTATTGCATTCGTACCACGCTGGCGGCTGCCAAGACCTATAATTTCGACACCCGAAAGATCATCTTCGAGGTGGTAGAAGGTGAAGAGATGACTTCGGTTGATCACCTAACCTCCATCATCGAGGCCTACCAGAGCATGGGGTTCAGCACGGCCATTGATGATTTCGGCGCCGGTTATTCTCGCTACAATCTGATGATCTCGAGCCCACCCGATTTACTGAAACTGGATATGGGGCTGGTTCGCAACATTCACGCGGAACCCAACAAGCAGGCGGTGGTCTCAGGTATCATCACCATGATGCGCCAGCTCGGCGGCCGAATCGTGGCGGAGGGCGTGGAAACGCCGGAAGAGTACTTCTGGCTCCGTTCTCAAGGGATCGCCCTGTACCAGGGTTACCTGTTCGCCAAACCGGGATTCGAATGCCTGCCGGAGCCGGTGTTTCCCGACTGATTGACTCTTAACAGGATGTTTCCGTGCTCTATCGCCTGATTACCCTGATTGGCGGCCTGGTCTTTGTGGCTGCCCTGTTTGCCCTGGTCTGGTTCTTCTGCAAGAAGTTTCTGCAACATCATGGCGTGACCGACCAGACCTCGGACCGCGCGACTGTACTGGCTACCTGGACCTTTGCCGGAATCGCCATCGGCCTGGTGTTTGCCGTGGTGGGCGCGTTCGTGCTTGGCCCATGGGCGTTCTATCGCACCCTGCGCGGTCATGGTGTCGACATTGCCGATGGTGCGGCTATCTGGTGGGGCTTCGGTATCGTGGCGGTATCTCTGGCGATTACCGCGGCTGGCTTCTTCGGCTTTCTGATGCTGGTCGGAGCCTATTGAGCCTTTTGCAGGTTGCGCAGCAAGTCCCGAAACCACACCAGCGCCGGTTCCTGTTCATAGGCCTTGTGCCAATATAGATGCACATCAATCGACGGCATCTCCACCGGCGGCGCCAGCACTTCGATGTCGGTGTTCTGGGCAATGATCCGGGCGTAGGTTTCCGGCATCGTCAGTAACAGGTCTGAGCTCTCCACCACCCGGCAGGCCGCGTAGTAATGCTGGCAGCGTAGGCGAATAGTGCGCTGGGCGCCGTGGCGGGAGAGCTCGAAATCCTCAATACCCGGGCCCTCGGCTCGTGACGACACCAGAATGTGCCGGGCCTCCAGATAGCTGGCCATATCCAGCCCTCGCGCGATGACCGGGTGACCCTTTCGCGCCAACACCACCAGTCGGTCCTGCCTCAGCAGTTCATGGCTGGTCTGGTTGCTCACCGGCAGTAATACGTCAATGGCAAAGTCCAGCTTTCCTGCGGCCAGTTGCGTTTCCATGTCTCGTCTTGCCACCCGTTGACTCTGCACCTCCATGTCCGGATAGGGCGCGAGTTTTGAAATCAGTTGAGGCAGGAAGGTGGATTCCAGAACATCCCGAAGGCCGAGGGCGTAGGTTTTACGCTGGCTGGCGGGGTCGAAGGCGTGAAACTGATTCACTGCACTCTGGATCTGGTTCAACCCCGGGCGCATGGATTCCAGAAACCGTCGGGCCAGGGGGGTGGGCACCATCTGGTTACCCTGGCGGGTAAACAGCGGATCATTGAAATGATCCCGAAGCCGAGCCAGGGAATGACTGATGGCAGGCTGGGTCAGATGCAGAGCTTTTGCGGCCCGCGTCAGGCTTCCTTCCCGATAGATAGTGTCGAAAACATGCAGCAGGTTCAGGTCCGGTCTATTCAGCGCCATGATGAGGTTCCGTTGTTCTGAATAAGCATGGTTAATGATAAACGATAAGAACAATTCAGTCGCGTAATAATGCGTTGGCTCCTAGACTGATTCCCATCTGATCGACATTGCCCCCGACAGGGCGGCCAGCGCGAGGAGCTGAACCATGGATTTCAACATTTCCGAGAAAGGCCAGGATTACCTGAAGCGCGTGAAACAGTTCATGCGCGACGAGATTTTTCCCATCGAGGAGCAGTATCACAAGGAGCTTGCTTCTCAGGAAAACCGCTGGGTGGTGCTGCCGATCATCAAGGAACTGAAGGAGAAAGCCAAGGCCCAGGGCCTGTGGAACATGTTCTTCCCGGACGACAAGTACGGCTGCGGCCTGCTGAACTCCGACTACGCCCTGATTGCCGAAGAAACCGGCCGCAGCTTCATCGCCCCGGAAATCTTCAACTGCAACGCGCCGGACACCGGCAACATGGAAGTGCTGATCCACTACGGCTCTGAAGAGCAGAAAGCCGAGTGGCTGCCGAAACTGCTGAGCGGCGAAATCCGCTCCGCCTTCTGCATGACTGAACCGGCCGTGGCCTCCTCCGACGCCACCAACATGGAAGCCACCGCCACCGTTGAAGGCGACGAAGTCGTGCTCAACGGCCGAAAATGGTGGAGCACCGGCATCGGCCACCCTGACTGCAAAGTTGGCATCTTCATGGGCGTAACCGACCCGGACGCCCAGAAACATCGCCGTCACTCCATGGTGCTGGTGCCGCTCGACACCCCGGGCATCACCGTTGAGCGCATGCTGCCGGTCTTCGGTGCCTACGACGAGCCCTATGGCCACGGCCAGGTACTGTTCGACAACGTACGCCTGCCCAAAAGCGCCATCATCGCCGGCCCCGGCCGCGGCTTCGAAATCGCCCAGGGCCGCCTTGGCCCGGGCCGCGTACACCACTGCATGCGCGCCATCGGCGCCGCTGAACGCACCCTGGAGATCATGATCAAACGCGCCATGACCCGCGAAGCCTTCGGCCGCCCGATCGCCAAACTAGGCGGCAACCCGGACATCATCGCCAATGCCCGAATGAACATCGAACAGGCACGGCTGCTGACCCTGAAATGCGCCTGGGCGCTGGATACCAAGGGCATCATGGGTGCCTTGCAGGAAGTCTCCATGATCAAGGCAGTGGTGCCGAAGATGCTGCAGCAGATTGTGGACGATGCGATTCAGATTCACGGCGGTGCCGGCGTCAGCGACGATGATTTCCCGCTGACCGCGTTGTTCGGCTACGCTCGGGTTCTGAGATTGGCCGATGGCCCGGACGAAGTTCATCGGGCTATGGTGGCGCGGTTGGAGCTTCGGAAGTACAAGTCCTGAGTCGGGCGTGGGAGTTTTACTCCTCTAGCCTCTGAGTGCGGAGGTGGGCGCCGGTGGCCCGGGGGTTCTGAAAAGCGCTCCTGGCGGCACATCCATGTGGCGCTTGTGTTCCGCCATCCATGGCTCCACAAATTTTCAGAACCCCCGGCCCACCGGCTCCTGCGTGCTCAGTAGAGGGCGGTCAGAACAGCATGCTCAGTGGTATGGGAGTTGGTACCGGAGGGGCTGTCCAAAAATGTCGGAGGCCATGGATGGCCGGAGAGAAGCGCACATGGATGTGCTTGTAGCGGTTTTTGGACAGCCCCTCCGGTACCAACTCTTACTCCGGGGTAAAAAAGAACAGGAACTCCAAAACATAACGGAGAGAAACAACGATGACACAACGGGTATTTATAACCGGCGGGGCCAGTGGCCTGGGCCGGGCGATTGCATTGCGGTACGCCAAAGAGGGCGCGAAAGTCTGCATCGGGGACATCAACCCGGAACAGGGCGTGGCCGTTGAAGCGGAACTGAACAACGCCGGTGGCGAAGGCTACTTTGTTGAATGTGATGTACGCCGCCTGAGCGACTTCGAGAAAGTCCGTGATGACCTGGTGCAGAAATGGGGTGGTGTGGACGTGGTCGTCAACAACGCCGGCGTCCTCTCCGCAGGCTCCATCGAAGACACCACCATGGCAGACTGGGAATGGATCCTCGACATCAACGTACTGGGCGTAGTGCGTGGCTGCAAAGCCTTCACCCCGCTGTTCAAGGAACAAGGCTCCGGCGCGTTTGTGAACGTAGCCTCCATGGCCGGCCTCATGCTTGCTCCCTTGATGGACAGCTACAATGTGTCTAAAGCCGGCGTGATTGCCCTTTCGGAAACCCTCAGCCAGGAGCTTCGGGGTGCCGGTATTCATGTCAGCTGCGTGTGCCCGGCGGTTTTTCAGACCAATCTGACCAGCACCATGCGTTCGGACATTCCCGGTATCCAGCAGAACGTGAGCAAGCTGATGAAGCGCTCCAGCATTACCGCCGAAGACGTGGCCGAGGATATTTTCCGCAGTGTGAAAGATAAGGATTTCTGGGTGCTGCCCCACGCCAAGGAGCGCCGTATGTGGGTGCTCAAGCGCCATGCGCCCTGGGCGTTTGACTGGCTGATGCACCAGGAAACCAAACGCTGGATGAGCAAGATGGGTGGCAAGGCGAACGCCTGAACACATCACAGGAGAAATTGAATGACACAGATCGACCAGGCCGTAGACATCCGCGAAGGCGAGGAGCTGGATGTTGGTGCTGTTGACCGGTTCATGAAGCAGGCCATTCCGGGCCTGGAAGGCCAGCCGAGCATCAAGCAGTACCCGGGCGGTGCGTCCAACCTGACCTATCAGGTGGATTACGGCGACCAGTCCTACGTGCTGCGCCGGCCGCCGTTCGGCAAGATTGCCAAGTCTGCCCACGACATGCTGCGGGAATGCCGTGAGGCATTAAGGATGTGCCAGCTAGATTTGGTTTTTTGAACAGCTGACTAGAGAGTATGGGAGCTGATGCCGGGTAAGGCCTTCCAAAACTGTGCGGAGCCATGGATGGCGGAGCTCAAGCGTCACATGGACGTGCCGAAGGAGCGTGTTTTGGAAGGCCTTACCCGGTAGCAGCTCTTACTCCAAAGCAAAAAGAACGCGAACTCCAAAATATAAAACGAACTCAAACGTAAAAACGGTGAGCACGAACATGACACAGAGGGTATTCATAACCGGCGGGGCCAGTGGCCTGGGCCGGGCGATTGCATTGCGGTACGCCAAAGAGGGCGCGAAAGTCTGCATCGGGGACATTAACCCGGAACAGGGCGTGGCCGTTGAAGCGGAGCTGAACAACGCCGGTGGCGAAGGCTACTTTGTTGAATGTGATGTACGCCGCCTCAGCGACTTCGAGAAAGTCCGTGATGACCTGGTACAGAAATGGGGCGGTGTGGACGTGGTCGTCAACAACGCCGGCGTCGCCTCCGCAGGCTCCATCGAAGACACCACCATGGCAGACTGGGAATGGATCCTCGACATCAACGTACTGGGCGTTGTCCGTGGCTGCAAAGCCTTCACCCCGCTGTTCAAGGAACAAGGCTCCGGCGCGTTTGTGAACGTAGCCTCCATGGCCGGCCTCATGCTTGCCCCCTTGATGGACAGCTACAATGTCTCCAAGGCCGGAGTCATTGCTCTGTCTGAAACTCTCAGCCAGGAGCTGCGGGATGCCGGTATTCATGTCAGCTGCGTGTGCCCGGCGTTTTTCCAGACCAATCTGACCAGCACCATGCGTTCGGACATTCCCGGTATCCAGCAGAACGTCAACAAGCTGATGAAGCGCTCCAGCATTACCGCCGAAGACGTGGCCGAGGATATCTTCCGCAGTGTGAAAGACAAAGACTTCTGGGTACTGCCCCACGCCAAAGAGCGCCGTATGTGGATGCTCAAGCGCCATGCACCCTGGGCGTTTGACTGGCTGATGCATCAGGAAACCAAGCGCTGGATGAGCAAGATGGGTAGCAAGGCGAACGCCTGAACACATCACAGGAGAGATTGAATGACACAGATCGACCAGGCCGTAGACATCCGTGAAGGCGAAGAGCTGGATATCAGCGCCGTCGACCAGTTCATGAAGCAGGCCATTCCGGGCCTGGAAGGCCAGCCGAGCATCAAGCAGTACCCCGGTGGTGCGTCCAACCTGACCTATCAGGTGGATTATGGCGACCAGTCCTACGTGCTGCGCCGGCCACCGTTCGGCAAGATCGCCAAGTCCGCCCACGACATGCTGCGGGAAGCGCGGGTGATGGAAGCATTGAAGCCAGCCTATCCCTACGTGCCCAACATTGTTGCTATTTGCGACGATCACAGCGTGCTGGGTTGCGACTTCTATGTGATGGAGCGGCTCAAGGGCATCATTCTGCGTCAGGACTTCCCCAGGGATTTCGAACTGAGCGCCGAAGACACTCGCAAACTGTGCCTGAACGTGATCGACAAGCTGGTGGATCTGCATACAGTGGACGCCAAGGCCGCAGGCCTGGACAAGCTGGGCAAGGGTGCGGGTTACGTGCAGCGGCAGATTGGCGGCTGGAGCGACCGCTTCCGCAAGGCCCGTACCGACGATGTCGGTGACTTCGAAGACGTCATGGTCTGGCTGAACGATAAGATGCCGGATGACATCGCTCAGGTGGTTATTCACAACGACTACCGTTTCGACAATGTGGTGCTGAACCCGGACAACCCGTTTGAAGTGATTGGCGTGCTGGATTGGGAAATGGCCACTATTGGTGATCCGCTGATGGACCTGGGCAACAGTCTGGCCTATTGGATCGAAGCCGACGATGAAGGCCCGTTCCAGATGCTGCGGCGTCAGCCCACGCACCGGCCGGGCATGCTGACTCGTAAAGAAGTGGTGGACTACTACATGGAGAAATCCGGCTTCCGGACGGAAAAGTTCGACTTTTATGAAATTTACGGACTGTTCCGCCTGGCGGTGATCATCCAGCAAATCTACTACCGCTTTTATCACGGCCAGACCAAAGACAAGCGTTTCGCCGCCTTTGGCCACGCCGCCAACTATCTGGAGAAAAGGTGCCAGCGCCTGATTAGCGAGAGCACCCTGTAATGGCCACGATTTATCTGGTGCGCCACGGTCAGGCCAGTTTCGGCAAGGAAAACTACGACCAGCTCTCGCCGCGAGGCTGGGAGCAGGGCAGGATTCTGGGCCGCTGGCTGGCGGGCAAGGTGGAGCCGGGTGCTGTTTTTGGCGGTAACCTGCAGCGCCATCGGGAAACTGTGGAGGCGATCACTACCGGTTACGGTGTCAGCCTGCCGGATATGCAGGTGCTGGAAGGCCTGAACGAGTTTGATCATCTGGAAGTGGTGGAGCGCCTGCGCCCGGAATGGGCGGATAAACAGGTAATGGCGCGAGACCTCGCCAGCTTTCCCAAACCTGCAAGAGCCTTCCAGCAGGCTTTCGAGAAGGCGGTGACCCGCTGGGTGAGTGGCGAGTTCGACCAGGAATACAGCGAAACCTGGAACGGATTCCGGCAGCGGGTTGGCCATGCACTGGATCAGCTGATTGAACTGGCCGATGGTGCCGATGTGATTGTGTCCACCTCTGGCGGCCCCATTGCGGTCATTGCCCAGCGCCTGCTTGAACTGTCAGACCGCAAGGCGCTGGAGATGAACAATGTGATTGCCAACACCAGCGTGTCCCGCATTCTGTATTCCGGCCCCCGGCGCAGCCTGGCCGTATTCAACAACTATAGCCACCTGGAAGCGGAAGACCCCGCCCTGGTGACATTCCGATAAGCTGAGGGAATTCCATGAGCAACAAAAACCTGTTCGACCTGACTGGCAAAGTCGCCCTGGTAACTGGCGCCAGCCGCGGTATCGGCGAGAGCATCGCCCGCACGCTGGCTCATTACGGTGCTCACGTGATTGTCAGTAGCCGCAAGATTGACGGTTGTGAGGCCGTGGCCAGCAGCATCCGTGAAGACGGCGGCAGCGCCGAAGCTTTCGCCTGCCATATTGGCGAGATGGACCAGATTGAAGCGGTGTGGGAGCACATCGCCAAAGCGCACGGCAAACTGGATATCCTGGTGAACAACGCAGCCGCCAACCCATACTTCGGTCCGGTGGAAGACACCGACCTGGGTGCTTTCCACAAAACCGTAGACGTGAACATCCGTGGTTACTTCTTCATGTGCGCCCGTGGCGCTCAGCTGATGAAAAAGAACGGTGGTGGTTCCATTGTGAACGTGGCTTCGGTTAACGGCGTAAACCCCGGCCACTTCCAGGGCATCTATTCGGTGACCAAGGCAGCAGTGATTTCCATGACCAAATCTTTCGCCATGGAGCTGGGCCAGCAGAATGTGCGGGTGAATGCCTTGTTGCCGGGCCTGACCGATACCAAATTTGCCAGCGCCCTGACCACCAATGAGGCCATCAAGAAGCAGGCCATGGCCCACATCCCGATGAAGCGTGTGGCGGAACCCGATGAGATGGCGGGTACTGTGCTGTACCTGGTGTCTGACGCTTCCAGCTATACCACAGGAGCCTGCATTAATGCGGATGGTGGTTACCTGACGGTCTGACACAGATCGAGACGCAAAAAGGGCCGGATGATACGGGTTCATCCGGCCCTTTTTTGGTATCGCGATCCGTGTCTAGCTGCAGGTCAGCGCTGCAAAATCTCCTTTCAGCTCACTGGCCCTGGCCAGCAGGTGATCCTGATGCCGGGTATCTCCAGCCTGCAGAAGATCGTGCATCAAGCCGGCCATCGCCACCCGGCTTTCGGCCAGCATCGCCTGGTATTCCGCTCCTCTGGCGCGCTCTGAGTGAACCAGCAACTCGTTCACCTGTTCAGCAAAGCCGGACTGGCGTCGTCTCTCCAGCGTGTCGAGCAATGCCAATTGCCAGTTTCTCCGCCCTGTTAACCAGATTTCCGTTTGCCGGCCACGATCCGCTGACCAGCTTTCGACGATGGCCCGCTGTTGCTGATTCAGTTCGCCAAGCCATCGTTCAATACGCTCAATAGTCCGTTCAGAACGTGCCTGTGCGGTTTGAGCGGGTGTTCCCTCCAGCATTTCCTGCTCCAGCTCCTGCTGCTTCTCCGCCATGTTGTCGGCTAGTTGCGCTACCTGCTCATCCGATAGAGAAGACAGCAGATTGACGGCTACCGGAGTGGCCCGTTCCAACAATTCGGGTAAGAAGTCCATGAGTTGTTCCTGGTGGAACAGAACCGTGGCCTCGCTCGGCGTCCCTTCCGCCAGATCTGATTTGAGGACTGTCAACCATTGCTGGTAACGGGGCAACTCTGCAGAGCAATGCCATTGTCTGAGCGCTTCCAGATCCTGACTCAACTGAGCTTCCTGTTCACCGGTCAGGCTGATGTAATCCTCCACCCACCAGACGACGCCCCAGTCGGCGTAGCGGTAGGCCAGGCGCGTCTGACTGCAGCCCGCTAAAAACATCAGCAACACCAGCCCGACGATCCAGCGGGCGCGGCATGTTCCGGGCGTTGGGTCATCCATTACCTGTGCTCCTTGGTAAAAAGCCGTATGGAAAAATGTTGCATGCTCACTAAGATGTTGCGATCCAGCATCGGTGGCCGCGTCTTTTCTCCTACGCTGCGGTCGCCTGAATGGATTCGGCAGTGTTCCATACGTTAAAACCGGGAAGGAAAACATGTCCAGTTACAAGCAAACGCGTGTGCGCCAGTTTGTTTTTGCCTTTTACATGTCCGGCATCATGTCGCTATTGATGTCCGGGATTATCACCCTGATCAACACCGGCCTGACCGAGGGGTATTTCCATCGCTGGGGCGCAGCATTTGTGGTGGCCTGGACAGTGGCCTTCCCGCTGGTCAGCTTTATCGCACCAATGGCAGGCAAAATGGCGGACTGGACCATGGCCCGATTGTTTTCCAAAGAACGCCGGTCAGACTGATAAAGCCATTGTATCGCTGTAGTTAACCTTACAATTGTTCGCTGTAATGTAAAAACTGTAAATACGCTTTACCGATGGTTTTAGCGGGCAGTGTCATGCTATCCGGTTGTTGGCTTGATGACGATGATAACGGCACTACTGATGCTGCAACGCAAAGAATTTTGGAAATCGCTGTTGAGAATGAAAACACGACGATTCTGGAAGCTGCAGTTCTTGAAGCCGATCCGTCCATCGCGGAACTGTAACAACATTGGCCAGCAACAACTTGAACGTTGATATACAGGACAACGCTCTGGTTATCGAGGGCAGTACCGTCGTCGAAGCTGATGTTGAGGCGTCTAACGGCGTGATTCATGTGATCGACGAGGTAATTTTTACAGTCGACTGACAGACGAAACACGCTTTCTTTGTATAAAGCATGAGTGCCTGGCCGGCTGCTGCAGCCGGCCTTTTTATATTGACTTACTGAATCGAAGACGCAGGATTTTCGTCGGCAGACCGGGATAAGGTCATGCCCACGGGAGGCCGGAAATGCAGAGAGTAGAGTACCCGATCCAGAACCGCCTGACCGTTCCAGGCCGGGTCGTTGTTCACCATACCGACAATGGCCCAGGTGGTGTTGTTATCGTCCCGGGTGAACCCCGCGATTGAGCGAACATTCTCAAGATAACCGGTTTTGATTCGGCCTTCGCCATCCATGCCGGTGTTGCGAAGCCGGCGCGCCATGGTTCCGTCCATGGCGATAATGGGCATTGAGGCCATCAGGTCAGAGGCGTAGGGGCTGTCCCAGGCCTGTTGCAGTATCTGGGCGCCTTGCCGGGCCGTGATGCGACCATGGCGGGTGAGCCCGGCGCCATTGTCAATCACCATGCCTGCGGTGTTGATGCCCTTATTCTCCAGCCATTCGTACACCGTTCGGATACCGGCTACCCGGTCGTCTTTGTCATCTTCCTTGCGGAACTCGGCGCCAATGGTCAGCAGCATCTGGCGGGCCATGACGTTGCTGCTCCACTTGTTGATGTCTCGCACCATGGAAACCAGATCTGGTGAGGTGGTGCGCATGATCAGCCGTGCGTCTTCCGGTGTGCCCTCAAAGCGGTCGCCACCACTGACAATAATGCCCATTTCCGATAGCACAGAACGAATCACGGAAGCAGAGTACCGTTTCTGCGGCAGCAGAGACAGATAGGTGGTGCTGCGGCAGCCTTGCGGTAACTGTCCGGTTACCCGAACCGTTACTTGATGGTTTTCATGAAATACCGGTTCCCAATCAAACCGGCTGCGGGCAGGGCAGGGACCTTCCGGTAATGCGGTTACCCGGTTATCAATGGAGACTTCGCCCAGATCCGGGGTTGTCCAGGCCTGTGTACCACGCTCATCGGCGCGCACCTGAAAATGCAGCAGATTCAGGTTGGTCAGGTAGCCGGAGGGTTCCACCAGAAAGGGCGCGTGGGGGTTGTCGCCGTTATCCTCGAACGCAGGGAAGCCGCCGTCGACCCGGAAATAGCTGCCATCCAGGACCAGGTCTCCTTCAATACGGTTGATGCCCATGCTCTTGAGTTCACGCAGGGTGCTCCAGAGCCGTTCCAGGGTCAGTTTGGGGTCGCCACCGAAGCGTACGTAGAGATTTCCTTTCAGGCTGTCGCCCACCATCATGCCGTCTGTAAGGAAATCGGTCTTCCAGTGGTGGGTAGGGCCCAGGAGTTCCAGGGCGGCATAGGTGGTTACCAGCTTCATGATGGAGCCCGGGCTCATCAGTGTGTCAGCGTTTACATACTGCTCAATGCCAGGGCCGTTCAGGGGAATGGCGGCAACACTCAGGGCTTCATCACTGTTCAGGGATTTGCTGGCGTAACTTCGGATCTGGCTGGCCCAGTGACGGGAGCTGGCAAAAGCCTCCTCCGCAGAGGTCTGCTCTTGAGCGAGAGCCTGGCCGAGCGGGGCGCTGGCCAACACGATGGCCAGCGCCACTGCTCCTGACGCAAATCTGCCTGTGGCAAGGCTTTTGCCCGCCTGCAACCCCTGAGTATTCATGACCGGAATCCGTTGTTGTGTTCTCTTTGTACAATAGCCCATTCTTTGCGTATGTACTATGCAGAAAAGCTATACATGACGTTAAAAAATGGCAGTAGAGTCTTTGTTTATATTGAGTTTTTGTGACATCGAGTAAGTGGCCTGAAGAATCAGTGAGTTAGTATGACGCCGGCACAGGGGCCTGCGGGCCAATGGGCACAGATTCTCCTGTGGGACAATGGAGAAAATGACGAAAACAAGGGAACGATCATGTTAAAAACGCTGAAGCATCAGGTGAATGTGCTGGAGTCGGTTGCCACTTCTTCTTTTGCAGCCTGGCGCGGGTGCCTGGTTATCAAGGCTGTTCCGCAGCCTGAGAAGCCGCTGGTTCTCTATGACATTGAAGCCTGTCCATACTGCCGCCGTGTTCGTGAGGTGCTGACGGCATTGCATCTGGACGTTGAGATTCGACCCTGCCCGAAGGGTGGTCGGGTATTCCGCCCGGAAGCCGAGACCCTGGGGGGCAAGCAGCAGTTTCCCCTGCTGCATGACCAGAACACCGGCGAAGTGCTGTATGAATCCGAGGCGATTATCGAGTATCTGTTCCGCCAGTATGCGCATCGTTCCGTGCCTCGCTACTACCAGGGCCGTCCCTGGCAACCGGCACTCGGCGCTGCAGGCTCCGGGGCCAGTGAGCTTCGCGGGATGCGGGCGCGGCCAGCCCGGCGGCCTGAGCAGGGGCTTCACTTGTGGAGTTTCGAGGGCAGCCCGTTCTCGCGCCTGATTCGGGAACGACTCTGCGAAAACGAGATTCCGTACACCTTGCATAATCTGGGCAAGGAACACTGGACCGAAGTCGGACCTGCCCGACAGCGCATCAAACCCGGTCCGTATCGGCCCATTCCTGGCGGCAAGCGGGACGCGTTTTTCCAGCAACATGGCCGGGTGCAGGTGCCCTATCTGGAAGATCCCAATAGCGGGGAAGCGTTGTTTGAATCGGCTCGCATTCTTGCTTATCTGGAAAAAAATTACGGGTAACGAGTTTGCGGAACCGGGGCTGCTAATCCGACTGCCAGCCGGTATCATCTGCGCGAACAGTGAGTCTTCGCGGAGTCAGGAGCGTTATGTATACCGGCCAGTGCCTTTGTGGCGATATCCAGTTTGAATACGATGGCCCAATAGGGCCCGTGGCGCTGTGCCACTGCAGCCAGTGCCGCCGCAATCATGGCAGCGCCTTTTCAGCCAGTGCGCCGGTTCAGGCTGTCCGGTTCCGGTTTACGGCCGGTGAGGACCGGATCACCGAATTTGAATCCCGACCTGGCAAATACCGGGCCTTCTGTAGCCGTTGTGGAAGCCCTCTTTACAGCCGGGTCGACGCTATTCCGGGCATCCTCCGGCTGCGAATTGGTGTGATCAATGAGCCGCTGGGAAAACAGGCGGCCCAGCACGTTTATGTGGGGTCGAAATCCGACTGGTTCGAGATCACCGACAACCTTCCGCAGTTCGAAAAAACCGAAAGAACCAACGACCCGCACTGAGCCTCAATCCGCCGGCACTATCCGGTATACCTTGCCGTTATCGGAGTCGGTCAGCAGCCAGAGTGCGCCGTCTGGCCCCATACGCACATCGCGGATACGTTCACCCAGGTCGGTGAGCAGATCTTCCTCCTCGATAACTTTTTCTCCGTCCAGGGACAACCGCACCAGTTTCTGAAGCTTCAGGGCGCCGACAAACAGATCGCCCTGCCACTGTGGGAACAGATCTCCGGTGTAGAACGCCATGCCAGAGGGCGCAATGGATGGGTCCCAGTAATGCAGTGGTTCCGTGATGCCTTCCATCGTGGTACGACTGGAGATCGGCAGGCCCGAGTAGTCAATGCCGTAGGTGACCTTGGGCCAGCCATAGTTATTACCCAAGCGAAGGATATTGACCTCATCGCCGCCCCGGGGGCCATGTTCATGGCTCCAGATCTCACCGGTTTGTGGGTGCCGGGTCATACCCTGAATGTTGCGGTTGCCATAGGTGAAGAAAGACGCGTTGAAGCCGCTTCGATCGGCAAAAGGGTTGTCCTCTGCCGGCTCACCGCTGATGGTGATTCTGTGAACGCCGCCGGCATCGTCCGCGGTATCCTGGGCACGATCCATTTCACCCCGGTCACCGACTGAGATGTATAGATTGCCGTCGCGATCAAACTGCATCCGGCCCGCGAAGTGCCGGCTGGTGTTTGAACGGGGAAGAGCCTCGAAGATCACCTCGACATCTTGCAAAGAGTTGTCAGCCAGAGTCGCCCGGGCAACCCGGGTGGTCATGCCCTCGCGATTACGGTGAGCGTAGCTAAGGAACAACAGCCGGTTAGCCTCGAAATCCGGATGCAGCAGTACATCCAGCAGGCCACCCTGGCCCGAAACGACTAGCTCCGGCAGGCCTTTGACTGGTTCACGTCGAAGTTGCCCATCCTCCAGAATTCGTAAACGGCCCTCCCTTTCAGTAATCAGTGCAGACCCGTCGGGCAGAAAAGCGATGGCCCAGGGGTGTTCCAGCCCCGCGGCTACGGTTTCCAGATGAAAGTCTGCCTTTTCGGATTGAAAGGTCTGGTTTGCCTGTGTGGCCAGGGCTGCCGAGACCAGTAAGCTGGCCAGGCTCCACTTCCAGAATTTGCGCTTGAACATATCCGTCTCCGCCTCTCTGCTGTTTTTAGAGATCTTCAGCACCTGCAATAACCATAGCAGGTCGTGGTATTGCGGCCGATGCGAGCCTCTGGAGATATAGAGTTTCGTGATAATCCCAGATCATTTGCATTTGGTGTTTCAAATCTAAACCATTCGCATTAACATGGCGGGGTTTAAAAATGACACGGTCTTAATCAACCAAGGAGCCGTTAGATGTCTCTGAATCCGGAGCCCCGATTTAGAAGAAAAACCCTGATCACTGCCATGATGTGTGCGACTCTGCCAGGACTGGCAGCAGCGCAGGGCAGCGAACCGAAGGCATTGGAAGCCCTGGATGTTACCGCAAGCCGTGGCCAGGTGGCCTCGGAAGCGACGGAGAGTTACATTAGCGGAGCCAGCACAACCTCCATGAAGATGGAGCTGTCACACCGGGAGGTCCCCCAGGCCGTCACGGTCATTACCCGCGAACAGATGGACGATTTCGCCCAGAACGACATCAACGATGTTCTGGAAGGCACCACCGGTGTCACCGTAGAGTCGGTGGAAACAGACCGCACGTACTACACCTCACGTGGTTTCGATATCAACAACTTCCAGTACGACGGTGTTGGCATGCCGGCGGTATATGACAACGTTCAGGGTGAGCTGGACACCGCCTTCTTTGATCGCGTGGAGGTGGTTCGGGGCGCCAACGGTTTGATGACCGGTTCCGGCAGCCCGGCCGCGACAGTCAACTTTATCCGCAAGCGCCCAACCGCTGACACCAATGCCTCGGTTGCGGTGACTGGTGGTTCCTGGGACAAAAAACGGATTGTCGGTGATGTTTCCGGTGCCGTGTCTGAATCCGGTGCGGTGCGCGGCCGGGTGGTTGCCGGTTATGAGGACAAAGGCTCCTACCTTGACCGGTATAACAACGAAAAGCAGATGTTCTACGGGGTGCTGGAAGCAGACCTGACCGATACCACGTTGCTAACTCTTGGCCACGCCATTCAGACGTCTGATACAGACAGTCCGTTGTGGGGTGCGCTGCCTCTGTTCTACTCCGATGGCTCAGCGACGGATTTTGCGCGTTCAACCAGCACGGCTTCAGACTGGTCCTACTGGGACAACACCCAGCACAACAGCTTTGTTGAATTGCGCCAGGAGCTTGCCGGCGGCTGGAGAGCCACGGGCACGGTGTTCCGTTTGGAGAACGAAAGCGAGTCCGAGCTCTTTTACCAGTATGGTACGCCAGATCGCCAAACAGGAGAGGGGCTTAAAGCTTATCCCAGCCAATACGATTTGGATGTAGAGCAGTGGGTAGTAGATGCATACGCTACCGGTCCGTTCCAGCTGGCTGGTCGTACTCATGAGTTGGTGTTGGGCGCATCCTGGTCTCGCTCAGAGACGGTGGACGAGTCCCGCTATGGCCGCGGTATCGGGAATCCATTGCCACCGCTGAATGAGTGGGATGGCAACTACCCCAAGCCAGCTTTTGATAATGGTGTTGACGGCTCTGACTGGACTGACCGCGAAACGTCCACCTATGCTGCCGCTCGCTGGTCGCTGACCGATCAACTCACCGCCATTACAGGGCTCCGTCTGACCTGGCTGGATAACAAGGGCGAAAGCTACGGAGCGACCAAGGAAAGCAGCTACGATGCCGTAGAAACACCATACGCAGGTCTGATCTACGACATCAATGACGATCACTCGGTCTACGCCAGCTATACCGAGATTTTCACTCCCCAGACTGAGGTGGACATCAATCGTGATCGACTGGATCCTATTGACGGGGTCAACTATGAGCTGGGCCTGAAAAGTGAGTTTCAGGATGATCGGGTAAACACCACCCTGGCACTATTCCAGACGGAGCAGAAGAATGTGGCAGAGGAGGCGGGCACGTTCCCGGTCGGCGCCGATTCTTACTACACCGCTGTGGATGGTTTGACCAGTCGAGGTGTCGAGGCTGAAGTGGTAGGGGATGTGACTGACCGTGTTCAGGTGTTCTTTGGCTACACCTACGTGGATATTGAAGATAAGGATGGTGGCGGAGCAAGGTTGTTTGTACCTGAGCATATGGCGCAACTTCGAGGCACCTGGCAAGTGTTGGGTCTTGAGGGGCTGAAACTGGGAGGCAAGATCCGCTGGCAGTCTGAAATCACAAAGGAGCAGGGCGTTGCTACCACAGGGCCAAATGCAGGTGAGACCATCGTTACCAGGCAGGATAGTTACGCCGTGCTGGATCTGATGGCCAGCTATGACTTTGCCCGACACTGGAATGCGACCTTGAACGTGAACAACGTCACCGATGAGAAATATCTCGAAAGTTTGCAGTGGGCCCAAGGTTTCTACGGTGAGCCGGCCAATGCCAGCCTGACCGTTTCCTGGGTGTATTAATCACAGGGTGGGGTAGTCGGCGCTGCGCTGGCTGCCCCGGATTTTGTCGTTCAAGCCTCAAGGAGAGCGAGCATGAATCCGGAACAGGAAATACTGGATGGATTGAAGTTGGCGGCAGGTTCAGGTGCCGTCATAGGATTGATTGCGTTGGGAGTGATACTGGCTTCGATGGTTGGAGCTAGCTGATTCGCTCTTTCCGATAGATCCCACACGTCCCGCAATAGCCACCTCCGGGCAATAAATATTTGAGG
>NZ_DIHV01000146.1:0-7134 GCF_002420325.1 Marinobacter sp. UBA5687 | reverse complement strand
CGTCGCTGAAGCCGCTGCCAAGGCAGAAGGCGTGAACAAGGTACTGGTTGCAGACAACGCCGCGTACGGTCATTTCCTGGGTGAGAACCTGGGCGAGCTGGTTGCTGAAGTAGGCAAGGGCTACAGCCACATCCTGACTTCTGCCGGTACCACCGGTAAAGACTTCATGCCGCGCGTTGCTGCGCTGCTGGACGTTGCCCAGGTTTCTGACATTATCCGCGTTGAATCCGAAGACACCTTCGTGCGTCCGATCTACGCTGGTAACGCCATTGCGACCGTCAAGGCAAGCGACAGCATCAAGGTTGTGACGGTTCGTCCGACCGCGTTCGACCCGGTAGCCGCTGAAGGTGGTTCTGCCTCTGTTGAGCAGCTGGACGTAGTAAAAGACGCTGGCCTGTCTTCCTTCGTTGGTGAAGAGAAAGCCCAGTCTGATCGTCCGGACCTGGCTTCTGCCGGTATCGTTATCTCCGGTGGCCGTGGCATGCAGAACGGCGACAACTTCAAGATGCTGGAGCAGGTTGCTGATCTGCTGGGCGCTGCGGTTGGTGCTTCCCGTGCCGCTGTTGATGCCGGCTTCGTGCCGAACGACATGCAGGTTGGTCAGACCGGCAAGATCGTTGCTCCGCAGCTGTACGTTGCGGTTGGCATCTCCGGTGCCATCCAGCATCTGGCGGGCATGTCTGATTCCAAGGTGATCGTTGCGATCAACAAGGACGAAGAAGCCCCGATCTTCCAGGTGGCCGACTACGGCCTGGTTGCAGACCTGTTCGAAGCAGTTCCGCAGCTGGAAGAGGAACTGAAGAAAGTTCTGTAACTTTCTGAAGTTTCAGAAAAAGAAGGCGCCTCAGGGCGCCTTCTTTGTTTTTGAAACAATGCGTTTTTCCGCTTTGCCGATGATCAGTGTATCCGCGAGGATATGCAGTGCCCGGTTAGAGGTTCTCACCGCTTTGTACACCTGCTCGCTCTTCTGGTGGTGGGATTGCTTTATCCGGCGGGCGCTGTCCCGGAACTCATCGTCCCGGGAAAACAGGTCGATCAGGCCAAACGTGGTGTTGGCGATGGCTTTGTGGACTTTCTCGACCGCCGTTGCACCGCCGGACACCGTTTCTTCCAGCAACCGGGCGCGGTTGCGAACTTCCATCAGGTCCATCCGGCTTTTCTGGATCGCACTCAGGGCACCAATTCGATGCGCATTCAGGATTCTCAGATTGCGCCGGTTGCCATTGGCAAGCCGGAACGCAGCAAACAACAGCACTGCGCTGCCGGCCAGGCACATCAGGCTAACGATCAGTAACAGCATGGCAAGCCTCCTGTCGCTCCTTAACTAGCGATACTCAATGTGCATATCTACCTCAATGTCCCGCTCGTCCAGCTCCCGCTCCAGCTCTTTCATCACTTCCTGATAGACCATTTTCCGGGTCATTACTGGTAGGCGGTCGGCCAGCACCCGTCCGGTGCGGGATTCGCGTTTGGCCAAGGCAATCGGATCCCGTACCCGTAACGTAAGCACCAGCTCAGGATCCTGATGTGTGTCGCTGATATCCTCGCTTTCCAGCATTTGCTTGATCATCTTTCGCTGCTCAAGCACTTGCCAGACCAGCAGGGCGCTGAAAGCCAGAAGAAACAGGCTGATAATAATCAGAAAGACGCTCAAAGGGGCTCTCCTCCTTCAATGACTGGGCAGAGTGTGCCGCAGTCCACAGGACAAACGATTGGCCGGCCCGACGCCGGTTCACGAGTTCACGGGAAAGTAGCACCACAGAATAAACCTGTTACCATCCATTCATACATTCGTTTGAACAAGGACAGACCATGACAGACACCACCGCTGCGAACTATGACCTTGTCGTGTTCGGTGCCACCAGTTTTGTCGGCCAGATTCTGGCTCGCTACCTTCTGGAAAACTATGGTGCAGACAAGGAGGTCAAATGGGCCATTGCCGGCCGCTCCGAAGGAAAGCTGAACCAGCTCAAGTCGGATCTGGGGGCAGGCGCCGCATCACTACCGGTCATTCTGGCGGATGCAGCAGACGAGCCTGCGCTGCGCGATCTGTGCGGCCAGACGCGAGTGGTCATCTCAACCGTGGGCCCTTACGCTCTTTTCGGCGAAACTCTGGTAAAAGTCTGCGCAGAGACAGGTACGGACTATTGCGACCTCACTGGTGAAGTACAATGGATCCGTCGGATGATTGAGCGGTACGAGGCCAAGGCTAAAGAAAGCGGTGCACGGATTGTGCATTGCTGCGGCTTTGACTCGATTCCTTCCGATATGGGCGTTTGGTTCCTGCAGCAGCAATCGGAAGCAACCTTTGGCAAACCCTGCCAGGACGTGCGCATGAGGGTGAAAGTCGCCAAGGGCGGCCTTTCTGGCGGCACGGTGGCTTCCATGATCAACGTGGCCAAGGAAGCCGGAGCCGACCCCAAGTTGCGCAAAGAACTGGCCAATCCGTTCTCCATCTGCCCGCCGGAGCATCGCTCCGAGAAACGCCAGCCCAGCCTGAAATCTGCGGAGTTCGACAAGAACTTCAACGCCTGGCTGGCCCCGTTTGTGATGGGTGCCATCAACACCCGTGTGGTGCACCGCTCCAATGCGTTGCAGGGTGCCCGCTACGGCAAAGAGTTCACCTACGACGAAGCCATCATGACGGGCAAGGGCACCAAAGGCCGCCTGACCGCTTACGGTATGGTGGGTGCGCTGGGTGCGTTCTTCACCGCGTCCGCCATCAAGCCAACACGTTGGGTGGTCGAAAAGCTGGTACCCAAGCCTGGCGAGGGCCCAAGCCCGGACGATCAGGAGAAAGGTTTCTACGACCTGCGTTTCGTGGGCAAAACCACCGATGGCAAGACCATGATCACCAAGGTGACGGGCGATCGCGACCCGGGTTACGGCTCGACATCGAAAATGCTTGGTGAAGCCGGTCTGTGTCTGGCCTTTGATGTGAAAGAGGACGTCAAAGGTGGCTTCTGGACACCGGCCTCGGCGCTCGATGGCAAATTGCTCGAGCGCCTGCAGGCTAATGCCGGTCTGACGTTTGAAGTGGTCGAAACCCGCTGATCAACCCAGGTGCAGAATACGGTCGGAGGCCAGCAGGGCGTCCGGCCCGTGCCCGAGACACACCACGGTGCGCCCCTGCAGCCAACGGCTGATCTGGGGCGAAATTCGTGTACGGGTTGCCTCGTCCACACCAGTGAAAGGCTCATCCAGAATCACCACGGGTGCCTGACTCAGTAACACCCTGGCCAGCACCAGGCGCCGGGCCTCCCCGCCTGATAAACGGTTGCCGGCGCTGCCCAGCCAGGTACCCAATCCTTCAGCGTCCTGGGCGAACCGTTCCGCCAGTTCGACTATCTCCAGTACCCGCCACATATCACCGTCCCCGGCGTTGGGGTTCGCCAACTGAAGGTTCGCTTTCACGGTGTCTTCAAACACCACGGTCGCTTGCGTGAGGTAGGCGCAGGGCAGGGAATGACGTTCTCCCCGGCATGGCTCTGCCAGCCCGGCCAGGGTATCTGCCAGGGTGGATTTGCCACTGCCGGAGACGCCAACGATACCGACGGTGTCGCCCGGGCGAAGCGTCAGCGTGAAGTGACTGAGTAAGGGCGAATAACCCGCGTAACCCACGGTGATATCGCAGGCCTGAAGAGAGAAGCCCTCCGGCAGTTCGCCAGCAGAACCAGCGGGTGATGCCGCGGCCCTTTCCAGACCGTGGTCGGAGTTCAGGCGGCGCGCAGCAGCTCGAGTCGCTCCCAGTTTGCCAAAGGCATCCGGGAGCATGGCGTAGACTTCGGCCAGGCCCAGCAGGGCAATGGGCAGGAGAACCAGTACCGGGCCGCTCAGAGTGCCTTGCTCGAACAGGCGGAAGCCCAGCCACAAGGCTGCCACCGCCGCGACATTGATCAGCAGATGAGAGCCAGCCTGATGCCAGCCGGTTCGGCTGTCGATCCGGGCCTGATCCCTGGAAAGTTCTACGCTTCGACGCATCAGCCGGGCCGTGTGCTTACCCGTGCGGCCAGCGGCGGTAAGTTCCGCAAAGCCTTCAAGATGCTCAACCAGTTCGCCTCGCAGGCTCTCCTGCTGATCGCTCAACTGTCCGGAGGCAGCGTAAGTTCGTAGATACACCAGCCAGGTGGACAGGAGGAACGAAAGCGACAGAATCACCACCAGAATCAGCGCCACAACACCATCAAACAGTAACCACGCCATTGCGGCAAGCAGTAGGGTAACCACCGCTGCCAGGGCGGCGGGGGCAATCAGCCTGAGATAGAGCGTGTCCAGAGCATCGACATCGGCGGTGAGTCGGGAAAGCCACTGGGCGCCAGAGCGGGAACTGCGCTCCGTTCGCGGCCGGGCCGCCAGTCGGTCAAACAGAGCCACCCGAATATCGGTGAGTAGCTGCAGTACGGTATTGTGGTTATACACACGTTCCAGATACCGGAACACCGTTCGGGACACCGCAAAAAAACGGATACCGCCGCCCGGCACATAGAGATTGATGTAGGCCTGTATGCCTGCGGCCAGTAACAGGCCAACCAGCGCGGTTTCGGTCAGAAACCAGCCAGACAAAGCTAGCAGACCGATACCGGAAAGCAGGGTGCCCAGTAGCAACCCGGCACCAACCGTAAGGCGACCTTTGCGACGGAAAATCAGCGCCAGCCAGGGCTTCAGTTCAGGCATCGCGCACCTCGCCGTCATTTACGATCAATACGCGGTCTGCCAATGTCAGCAGCGCCTGATGATGGGTGGAGAACACCAGTGTTTTTCCGGATTCGCTGAGTCTATGCAGGGCCTGCAGAATGAACAGCTCGCTGGTGGCATCCAGCCCGGCCGTCGGTTCATCCAGTAGAATCAGGGGATAGTCCGCCAGGAAGATACGGGCCAGGCTTAAACGGCGGGCCTGACCACCGGACAGCCCCAGACCATCCTCGGCAATGCGGCTGTGAATGCCGTCAGCCCGGCTGTCCACCAGCTCACCCAGGCCCACCTGTCGTAATGCATAGTCGATGGCAATATCCGTCGCATCGGGGGTGGTTAGCCGAAGGTTTTCGGCCCAGGTGCCCTGAATCCAGAAGCCCCGCTGGCCAAGCCATCCGAACGGCTGATTGCCGGGAGCCTCGCCGAATACTGACACAGCCCCTGCCTCTGGCTGAATAAAGCCAGCCAGCAGATGCAAAAGGGTCGATTTGCCTCCACCAGAGGGGCCGGTAAGGGCGATCACCTGACCGGCCTTGATGCGGATATCCAGGTTATCGAAGATGACCGGGCCCTCGCCGTAACGGAGCGTGACCCCGGAGATCTGAATGCCTTGATTGCTAATGCTGTTGTCTGGCCGGATCGGCTCTGCGTTGTCGACAGACTGTTCCAGCCGGGCCAGAATCTCGGCACCGGCCCCCAGGGCGGCTGCCCGGTCGTGATAGTGCTGGGATAGCGTGCGCAAGGGCTGAAAGAACTCCGGGGCCAGCAGCAGGATAAGTAATCCGCTGAACAGCGTGAGTTCGTCGCTTGGGCCAAATTCGATATAACCCAGCAATCCGAAGCCGATATAGATGGCCAATACCGCAATCGCCACAGAGGCAAAGAATTCCAGTACCGCTGACGACAAAAATGCCACTTTCAGCGTTTTCATGGTGATCTTGCGGTACTGGTCGGAACGGTTTTCCAGCGTGCGGCTGGCCGCCTCGGTTTGCCCGAACAGCTGAAGCGTCGTCAGCCCTCGTACCTTATCCAGAAACTGGCCGGACAACCGGCTGACCGTTTCGAAATGTTGCTGGTTCAGCTTTTCTGCGCCCATGCCCACCAGGGCCATGAACAGCGGAATGAGCGGAGCAGAGAGCACCAGGAAAATACCAGCCAGCCAGTCCAGCCAGAACACCAGAACAAGGATGGCCAGGGGAATCACCACGGAGAGGGGCATCTGCGGCAGAAAACGCGCGAAATAGCCGTGAAGCGCCTCCACGTGGTCCAACCACTCGCGAGCCAGGGACGCAGCGGACGTATCCGCCAGATGAACCGGGCCGGTGGCTTTCCAGTGATGATGCAGTTGCCGGCGGGCATCGCGCCGCACCTGCTCGCTGCAGCGGGCTGCAAAGCGGGTTTGCAGCCCCTGGCCTGCGGACCGAATCACCAGAACCGCAAGCAGGGCCAGAAATACGGGCGTGAGTTCGGAAACCGGCGTTTTTTCAATCACACCCCGGTGAATCAGCCAGGCCAGCAACACCATTTGTACGATGGTGGCCAGCCCGGCAAGAACACCGGCCAGAACGGTTGCGGTGATCCAGCGCTGGCTATTGCGGGCCAGACCCGATAGCCAGGCGCGGACCTTTGAACGGGCCGGATCTGCCACTCAGTGGTACCCTTCGCCCGCACGCACCTTGCCGCGGAATACCCAGTAGGTCCAGGCGGTGTAGGCCAGAACAATGGGAATGACGAACAGCAGGCCGAGCAGCAGGAACAGCTGGGACTCATAGGCGGAAGCCGCATCCCACAGGGTGTAGTTGGGCGGAACCACATACGGCCACTTGCTCACCACAAGTCCCAGGTAGGTGGTGATGAACAGGCCCATGGTGGCGACGAATGGCATACCTTCAAACCGGTTGCGTACCGAACGCCAGATCTGGAAAGCACACAGCAGGGTCAGGGCCGGCAGAATCCAGATCACGCTCAGATTGGAGAACCAGCGCTCCCGCACCATGTCGTCAACAAAGGGCGTCCATACGCTGATAATGCCGAACACCACCAACACGGCAATCAGCAGTGGTGCACTTACCCGGTAGGCCCACTCTTGCAGGCGCCCTTCGGTTTTCATGATCAGCCAGGTAGAACCCAGCAGGGCATAACCGGCCAGCATCCCCAGGCCTGTCAGCACGGTGAACGGGGTCAGCCAGTCCAGCGCGCCGCCAACGTAGGCGCCATTCACGGTATTGAAACCCTGGATGTAAGCCCCGACCACAGCACCCTGAGCGAATGCGGCAATGGTAGAGCCACCGGCAAACGACCAGTTCCACAGGTACCTTGAGGTACGAGCCTTGAATCGGAATTCAAACGCCACACCCCGGAAGATGAGCCCTGCCAGCAGCAGGAACACACCAATGTAGAGTGCTGACAGGAAGATGGAATACACCATCGGGAAGGCGGCCA